>JBEBUJ010000003.1:0-66556 GCA_040393365.1 Leucobacter denitrificans | reverse complement strand
CTCTTCCGCGACACGATGCACATTCCGATCAGCGATGCGCAACTCGAAGAGAACCCGTACTTGCCTCCGTACTACCACCCGGGCAAGGATGACGAAGCGATTCAGTACATGGAACAACGTCGTCAGGAGCTCGGTGGGTATCTTCCGGAACGTCGAACGAAGCACATCGCGCTCGACCTTCCTGAAGACAAGAGCTACGCGATCGCCGCGAAGGGCACTGGGCAACAAGAGGCCGCCACGACAATGGTCTTTGTTCGCCTGCTGAAGGACCTGATGCGAGATAAGGGCATGGGGCACCGGATCGTGCCGATCATTCCCGATGAAGCCAGGACCTTCGGAATGGACTCCTATTTTCCGACGTCGAAAATTTACAATCCAAACGGCCAGAACTACACTTCGGTAGACCGTGAGCTCCTGCTCGCTTATAAGGAAAGCCCCCAGGGCGTTCTGTTGCACGTTGGCATTAACGAAGCCGGTGCGGCGGCGGCATTCACCAACGTTGGCACTTCCTACGCAACGCACGGAGAACCACTCATCCCGATCTACATCTTCTATTCGATGTTCGGTTTCCAGCGCACGGGAGACGCGATATGGGCGGCCGGCGATCAGATGGCGCGAGGTTTCATGATCGGAGCCACTGCCGGGCGTACGACACTCACTGGCGAGGGCCTGCAGCACGCAGACGGCCACTCGCTCTTGCTCGCATCGACGAATCCCGCCGTTGTATCCTACGATCCCGCATACGGGTACGAGATTGGTCACATCGTGAAGTCGGGGCTCGAGCGTATGTATGGCGGTGAGCACGAGGATCCAAACGTCATCTACTACCTCACCGTGTACAACGAGCCGATGCTCCACCCCGCCGAGCCCGAGGGCACAGATGTTGAGGGTATCGTCCGCGGCATCCACCGCGTAAGCGAGGCCAAGGGCGGCACACATCGCGCGCAGATCCTTGCCTCGGGTGTTGCCGTGCCCTGGTCAATCGAGGCGCAAGAGCTACTCGCAAATGACTGGGACGTCGCCGCTGATGTGTGGAGCGTCACGAGCTGGTCTGAACTTCACCGCGACGGAGTGGCTGTTGACCAGCACAACTTCGAGAACTTCGGCGATGGTCAACGCACCGCGTATCTCACCGACAAGCTCGCGAACGCCGAAGGTCCGAAGGTTGCTGTCAGCGACTGGTCGAAAGACGTACCTGAGCAGATCCGGCCATACGTTCCAGGAGACTTCTCAGTGCTCGGCGCAAATGGGTTCGGGTTCTCCGATACACGGGCCGCGGCGCGCCGATTCTTCCACATTGACCGCGAGTCGGTCGTGGTGAAGGTGCTGCAGCGTCTTGCTCTTGAGGGCAAGATTGACGCAAGTATTCCGGTCGAAGCAGCCAAGAAGTACCGTCTTGATGATGTGCTCGCTGGTACAACCGGTGGCGCAGGCGGAGAGGCATAACCAGGCGCTCATGTCGACGGGAACGAAAGAACAGGAACTTGCGTGGCTACGAACTATTGCAGGTGAACTCGCGACACAGACCGTAACGCGGCTTGAGGACACACTGCCCTGGTACGGAAGCATGCCACCTAGCCGTAGGTCGGCAGTCGGCTTGGTCGCACAGACCGGGATTAGCTCGTTCATCCAGTGGTATGAAGATCCGACTTCAACACCATGGATTGCATCTGATGTGTTCAGTTCGGCGCCCCGCGAACTCTTGCGGTCAATCAGTCTGCAGGAGACACTTCAGCTCATACGCGTCGTTGTGACCGTAGTCGAAGATAGAGTCACCCCGCGAAGCGAAGCCCTCCGAGAAGCGGTGATGCACTATTCGCGTGACGTAGCCTTTGCTGCGGCAGATGTGTATGCGCGGCAGGCCGAAGCGCGCGGACTCTGGGACGCGAGGCTTGAGGCGCTCGTCGTCGATTCAATCCTGACCGGAGAGTCTGATGACGAACTCCCGAGCCGCATCGCTGCCCTCGGATGGCATGGTGAGGGTGAGTCGGCTGTACTCGTTGGCAGCGCAGAACGCAGCGTCGATGTGGATCAGCTTCGCCGCACGGCCCGCCACGCCGGCGCCGATGTACTAATTGGTCTGCAAGGCACACGACTTGTGCTAGTGCTTGGTCGAATGGCTCCACAACCGCACGACGGTGAAAAATTGCCAGCGGCAGAGGAGCCAACGCTTTCATTCCTCGACATTGCAACGCGTCTGAGCGAGGGATTCGGTGACGGTCCGCTTGTACTCGGGCCAACAGTTGACACCCTCATTGAGGCGTCTCGAAGCGCACGGGCAGCACTTGCCGGAGTCGCAGTCGCAAGATCCTGGCGCCACGCACCACGCCCAGTGCTCGCAGATGATTTGCTTCCGGAGCGCGCACTCGCAGGTGATGGGCTGGCACGACGCACGCTCATAGAGCAGATCTACGAACCGCTGTTGGCACATTCAAGCGAACTCATGGAAACACTGTGGTGTTACCTTGACAATGGTCGCTCACTTGAGGGCACGGCGCGTGAGCTGTTTGTGCACCCGAACACCGTGCGGTATCGCCTCAAAAAGGTCTCTGAGGTGATCGGCTGGAACGCAACAGGAGCACGCGAATCGCTCATCTTGCAGTCAGCACTCATTGCGGGTTCGATCGCGCAACAGGGTAATCGACGAACGAATCGACGACTCCCTTAGCCATAACCTACAAGGATTATTGAAATTTGTGGTCGAGCTTATGCAGTTTCAGGCCGACCGATCTGAGAAACTATTAGACGTGATTGTTATCGCCTGCCCCGGACAGGGCTCCCAGACTCCAGGATTTCTTGCCGATTGGATCGAAGACGACGCCGCGCGATCCTTCTTGGGCACCGCATCAGAGGCTTCAGGGGTGGACCTCATTGCACACGGCACCACCAGCGACGCAGACACCATTCGCGCGACTGATATCGCCCAACCGCTCATCGTCGCTGCATCGATCCTCACCTGGCGCGCCCTTGCCGCCCGGATCGACCTCACAAATGTGGGCGTGGCCGGGCACTCAGTTGGCGAGTTCGCTGCAGCAGCAGCTGTGGATGTGTTTGACGAAGTCGACGCAGTTCGGCTCGTCGGCGTTCGAGGTCGCGCGATGGCTGAAGCCGCAGCAGCCGAGCACACCGGGATGTCTGCTGTCGTCGGTGGCGCCGAGCAAGATGTCTTGGCCGCGATCGAAGCAGCTGGCCTTACGGCCGCAAACCGCAACGGTGGTGGACAGATTGTGGCTGCCGGAGCACTTGACGCCCTCACAGCACTCGCAGACAACCCACCTCGCGGTGCTCGTGTCATTCCGCTCCAGGTTGCGGGTGCGTTCCACACGACGTACATGTCGAGTGCGGTTCCTGTCCTTGCTCAGGCTGCCTCCACGACGAGCGTGTCTAACCCATCGCGCAAGCTTTGGAGCAACGCAGATGGTGGCCTGGTAACGAGTGGCTCGGCATTCCGGGACTCGCTCGTGTCTCAAATCGCTCATCCGGTTCGGTGGGATGCGTGCATGGAGTCGTTCACCGCTGCGGGTATCACGGGGCTCATCGAGCTGGCCCCAGCGGGGGCGCTCACAGGCATTGCAAAGCGCGGACTCAAGGGCATTCCCACTGTCGCAGTGAAGTCCCCCGAAGACCTCGACGCTGCTGTTCAACTTATCGCTGACGCAGCGTAACCGAAAGGAACGAATCTTGGCACCCCTCGTACAGCCTTCTGGTCCAGCACACACGCGCATCCTCTCGGTGGGTGCCGCGCGCGGCGATCTCGATGTTCCGAACGATGATCTCGTCGGTCCCATCGACTCATCAGATGAGTGGATCCGTCAACGCACCGGAATCATTCAGCGCAAACGCGCAAGTGCCGATGTTCTGGCGGTGGACCTAGCCGTAGAGGCAGGCGAAGAAGCGATTGCAAAGTCGGGACTTGATCGATCCGATATTGATGGCGTGATAATTTCGACGATCTCGAACACCGCCATTACGCCATCAATGGCTGCGCTCGCCGCGCACCGTCTTGGCCTCACTCCTGCCGCCGCATTCGATATCTCCGCAGCTTGCGCGGGGTATGTGTATGGCGTCGGACAGGCGGATGCGCTCGTTCGCTCGGGCACGTGTAAGAATGTGCTCGTTATCGGAGCAGAGAAGCTCTCAGATGTTGTCTCTCCCACTGATCGTTCGATTTCGTTCCTCCTTGCCGATGGCGCGGGTGCAGTCATTGTCGGCCCGAGTGACCACACCGCGATCGGCCCCACCGTTTGGGGTTCCGACGGCGAGAAGTGGGAAACCATCGGCATGACCTCTTCGTTCGAGCAGTACCGCAACGGCGGTGGACTCGTTGAGTGGCCGACGCTACGACAAGATGGTCAGAGCGTGTTTCGCTGGGCAGTGTGGGAAATGGCGAAGGTCGCACGTCAGACACTCGAAGTCTCGGGAATCGAACCGGGTGATCTCGGAGCGTTCATTCCTCATCAGGCAAACATGCGCATCATTGACGAGTTCGCAAAGCAATTGAAGCTTCCGGAAAGCGTAGCCATCGCCCGCGATATCGAGATGCAGGGCAACACTTCAGCAGCGTCAATTCCACTAGCGATGCACACCCTCTTGCAGGATCAGCCAGACCTCTCGGGCAAGCTTGCACTCACCATTGGATTCGGCGCGGGCCTCGTCTACGGCGCACAGGTGGTCGAGCTTCCCTAAGGCATTCACCCTCGCCTACTCCGCGCGCCGCAATGGTTTACGCAAGGATAGTGCGAGAAAATACTCCCCATACCCTTTCAATTCAAGTCCAATCAAATAAGGAGAAATCACATGGCATTCAGCAATGAAGACGTACTCGCAGGTCTCGCAGAACTCATCAACGATGAGACTGGAATCGCGGCAGACGTCGTCGCGGCAGACAAGTCGTTCACTGACGACCTCGACATCGACTCGATCTCGATGATGACCATCGTCGTGAACGCAGAAGAGAAGTTCGACGTCAAGATCCCCGACGAGGAAGTCAAGAACCTCAAGACTGTCGGCGACGCAGTTGATTTCATTGTGAAGGCTCAGGCCTGAGCCTTCAGTTGTGGCGGGGAGGGGCGTAGCTCATACGGGTGAGCGTCCCATCCCACCGCCTGATTCATCCCTTAGTTTTGCCGGAATTTCCGGATCCACCTCCTCACACACGCGGAGAGCACACAACATGAGCAAGAAGATCGTAGTCACCGGTATCGGGGCCAGTTCACCGCTTGGCGGCACAGCACCCGAAAGCTGGGAGTCCCTCCTCGCTGGTGAGTCGGGCGTGCGCACCCTGGAGCAGGATTGGGTAGCGCAATATGAGCTCCCGGTCACCTTCGCGGGCCAAGCGAGAGTACATCCATCCGAGGTGCTTGATCGCCCCGTTGCGAAACGCCTGGATCCTTCAAGCCAGTTCGCGCTCATCGCCGCGAAAGAAGCATTTGCAGACGCTGGCTCCCCGAGCGTTCATGCCGAGCGGCTCGGCGTCGATTGGGCCACGGGGATTGGCGGGGTCTGGTCGCTCCTCGACGCCTGGGACACACTGCGTGAAAAAGGACCCCGGCGAGTGATGCCACTCACTGTTCCAATGCTCATGCCCAATGCGCCCTCTGCGGCAGTCTCGATGCATTTTGAGGCTCGAGCCTATGCCCGTACCGTTGCCTCGGCATGCGCTTCAAGCACAGAATCAATCGCAAACGCATACGAGCACCTGCAGCTCGGTCTCGCTGACGTCGTCATCGCAGGTGGATCGGAAGCAGCGATCCACCCTGTGACGATCGCTTCCTTCGCTGCGATGCAGGCGCTTTCGCGCCGCAACGACTCCCCAGAAACGGCTTCACGCCCATACAACATTGATCGCGATGGGTTCGTCATGGGCGAGGGCGCTGCTGCGCTCGTGCTTGAGACCGAAGAACATGCTGTGGCCCGGGGTGCGAAGATTTACGCTGAACTGGCCGGCGGTGGAGTCACTGCTGATTCCTATCACATCACCGCCAACGACCCTGAGGGTCACGGCGCAATACGCGCCATGAAGCTGGCGCTCTCCCAGGCTGGTGCACGCCCGGATGAGGTAACGCATGTCAATGCTCATGCCACCTCGACCCCGGTCGGTGACATCAACGAGTACACCGCACTCCTCGGCGTGTTTGGCGAACGCGCTCGCGAGATCCCGGTGTCCGCGACCAAGGCTGCGACCGGGCACCTCCTCGGCGGCACAGGAGCACTCGAAGCGATATTCTCGATTCTCGCGGTGAACAACCGCACCGCTCCGCCAACGATCAACCTTGTGAACCGAGATCCAGAGATTCCGCTCCAGGTTTCGAGCGATCCACAGCCTCTCGGCGATGGCCCGCAGCTCGCAATCTCGAACTCGTTTGGTTTCGGTGGCCATAATGCGGTGATCGCGGTGCGTTCCTACGACGCATAGAAACTATCGGTCAGTGTAACCCGTTCACAGCAAAGGGCCGCATACCCATCAGAAGTTAGGTATGCGGCCCTCTGTTGTAAAGAAGAACTATATGTTCTACTTTGCGTAATGGGAGTGAAGGAACCAACGGTCCTTGTCGAATAGCTGCGCAGCGGCTATGACGAGATCCTGGCTGACGGGGTCGATGCGCTCGAGCCCGTCGACAGCGCCATAGAGCGACTCGAGCGTGGCGTCGAGCTGCGCGATCATCTCACGCACGGTTACCTCAGCTTGCTGGAAGCCTACGAGCATCGCCGGGTTAGTCGCTTTCGCGGCGACCGTGTTGATGCGCGCATCTACGGCTAGACCAAGTGCGACCAGGCGCTCCGCAACCGTGTCAGCGTTGTCTTGGGCATGGGCGATGATCTCATCGAGGAATTCATGTAAAGCCACAAAATTCTCGCCTTGTACATGCCAATGTGCTTGCTTCCCGTTTACTCCGAGCGCAATGAGATTGTGAAGCACTGGCGTGAGGTGTTTCGCGACACCAGCAAGCCGTGCGTCATCATCTCGAAGGGTAGTCGAGTGCTTTTCTAGATAGGCCATAGTTTCCCTCCATCTACACAATTGGGCGGTTCACATCGTTCCGCCTTGCTATCAACGATACGCTCTCGAGGATTCGGCGCAAGCAAGGAGAGGCTTGCCTTAACCGTGTATCCTTGCATTTCAAACTCGTACGCGCTAGTCGTCAGCCCCTGCAACCACGGGAATGCCGGTGACCTCACCGTGCCGCATGCGACAGCTTCCCGGCGGTGCAACATCCGGGAATGCTGCGTACGATCCGCTCACCGCGGGTGAAATCGCTTCGCCTCGTTCTCGTGCTGCACGCTCAAGCACCATGTCAACAAGTCCAGAAATGAACACCTTTCGAACGCCTACCGTGTCCGCGCGAACGGCCTCGATTCCCTGGGTCCTTGCGGTTTCGAGCGCCTCAATATCGAGGTCGAACGCAACTTCCATGTGATCAGAGATGAACCCTATCGGAGCAATGATTATTCGGCGAACGCCCTGAGAAGCAAGTTCTTCGATGTGATCGTTCACATCGGGTTCTAGCCACGGCACGCGCGGATCTCCCGAACGGGAGCAATACGCAAGCGAGGAGTCGAACGAAACAGAGTGCCGTGTGTCCAATTCAGAATTGATCGCGGTCATGACATCGAGGTGCTGTTCGCGATAGCCAGGGCCGGTGACAGCCGAGGCCTCTTGCATGGTGTCGGGAATTGAGTGAGTGACGTACACAATATGTGTGTCTTCGAGACCACCATCGATCTGCGCAGCAGCCTCTTCGACTGCGTCCGCATTCGCAAGAACGAAACCTGGATCATTGAAGAACGGGCGGAGAATATCGATCGTTGGGGCTGCCGATCCGAGTGCGCTCACGGCTGCGGCCAGATGCTCCCGGTACTGACGACTGCCTGAATAGGAGGCGTACGCACTCGTGACGAGAGTGAGCACGCGCTGTGCACCGAATGCAGACGCGTCGCGCAGGCTGTCTACTGTGTATGGATGCCAGTTACGATTCCCCCAAATCACTGGCAGCTTCACACCGCGATCGTTCAATTCTTGCTGGAGGGCTTCGACGAGTTGGAGGTTCTGGGCGTTAATCGGGCTCTTGCCACCAAATCGATAGTAGTGCTCGCCGACCTCCTCGAGCCGCTCTTCAGGGATATTCTTGCCGCGGGTGACATTGCGTAGGAACGGAACGATATCTTCTGACTGGTTTGGACCTCCGAAGGAGCACACGAGGAGCGCGTCGTACGGGAGCGAGTCTGAGGGTGCTGCAGTTGTCATCGAGTGAGATTTGCTCATGACTTGCACCGTATCATCAGGCTTCCTGTAGATCTGATGTATAACATCTGATTTGGCGAGAACTGATGTTACGGATGCTTGTGACCGCGCCCGTGTTCAGGACTTCGAGCCGCACACACCGATATAGTTGGGTGTAGCTCAAAGTACATACGAGGTCTTTCATGGCAGGCTCTACCCGCGGCTCCCAAAAGGTGCGCGATACTATCGACTTCTTGCGCGCCAAAATCACTGCCGGAGAATGGGAAGTGGGAAGTCTCATTCCCAAAGAACCTGAGCTCGTTGAACTCATAGGTGTGGGTCGGTCAACGGTCCGCGAGTCAGTGCGATCCCTCGCAGCGTTCGGCATGCTCGAGAGTGTTCCGGGGGTTGGCACGTTTGTGCGATCCCGAACGCCCGTGAGCTCGATCATCTCCGAGTTCCTTGCTGACCAAGATCTCGAAGAGGTGCTCGTGTACCGTCGCTCTCTCGAGATCGAAGCGAGTCAGCATGCCGCGGTCAATCGCACAGATGAACAGTTGGCTGCGCTCAAACGAGCGCTCAGCGCATCGGTTGCGGCGGGTGCACGCACCACCGATACCTGCAACATGAGCACGACTCCAGACTCATTTCATCGACTCATTGTCGAAGCTAGCGGCAGCAAACTTCTGCTTGACCTCTATCTCGGAGTCATGTCGGTACTCGAACGCGCTGGGGCAGAGCACCGGGTGTTTCTCGGTACCACGATCGACACCATGCACTCAGACCACAGCGCCCTGGTCGATGCAATCGAGGCACGCGATGTTCGCCACGCGGCACACACCATGGCGCTCCACGTGGATCGTGACCTCGGACTCCATACGGACATGCTCGAATTCAGCCCGCAGACCGAACGAGCGACCTCACTCATCGAGGCCGGGTACGACCCCGATCGTGCGGTCACGAGACGTACTTGATCACTCGATAAATGTGCTGAGATCTGGCAGGGTGAACGTATGACCAAAGACTCTCTCCCCTTGACCGGAAATCTCGCTCGCGCGGCCCGCGCACTCGTAGGGGTATCTGCGGCAGACACGGCCGAGGCAGCAGGGTTAACGCGTCGACAGCTACGTGATTTCGAGAAGCATCTGGCGCCGATCTCATTGGATCAGCGCATCGCGCTCAGGGTTGCACTCGAGCGTCTCGGAGCGCACTTCGTTTCCGACGGTAACGGTGGCCGCGGCCACGGCGTACGGCTCAAGTTCTCGTCGTCAAAGACCGAGCGAGTGGAGTCATGGGAGGCCGAGGGCGGCTTCGCCGCCGATGACGACGTATAACCAGCCAGTGTGCCTTGCGGACCTGGCACCTCGCGGAATAGTAGGGCGTGCGGGGCTTGAACCCGCGACCGAAGGATTATGAGTCCTTTGCTCTAACCAACTGAGCTAACGCCCCGTAAGACAACCTCACCAGTCTACCGAAAGCCGAAGTAACTTTTCCGCTTTTTGCCCATCATTACATTCGGGTCACGGTTCAGGGCTCTGCTCGGAAGTGAAGGTAGTGTGGCCGACAGGACTGCCGACAACGGCGTCGCCAGTCCTCTCAATGTTGGCACAATGTTCCTCCATACAATGACATGTGTGGATCGATCGTTCTTCAACTCTCAGGCGCTTGAGGTCGCCCCCCGGCTCCTCGGAGCACGGCTGACGCTCACCGACCAAGATGGCTCAGTGAGCATTCGCATCACTGAAGTGGAAGCGTACCATGGCGTCGGCACGACGGGTCCGTATGATGCTGGTTCACACGCGCGTGATCGGCGCACGGACCGCAATGCGGCAATGTTCGGGCCTCCCGGTCACGCGTACGTCTACTTCACTTATGGGATGCACTACGCGCTCAACCTGGTGTGCTCACCCGAAGGAACCGCTTCAGGCGTATTGTTGCGAGCCGGTGACATCGAGAGTGGTTTCGAACTCGCTCGTAGGAGACGCGAGGCCAAGCGCACCAACGCATCTTCTCCACCACGCTCACGTATCTCGGACACAGCGATCGCTCGGGGTCCGGGCAACCTCGCGACTGCGCTCGGCATCACACGCGTTCGGTACAACACACTGGACGTGCTTTCCGCGCCATTCTCGCTCGAACTGCCCGGGCAACCGGTTCATGAATTTTCGACCGGCCCTCGAGTCGGGGTATCAGGCGAAGCGGGTGGATCGGCGTTTCCATGGCGCTTCTGGATCCCAGGCGCCCCGAGCGTCTCAGCGTATCGTCCGGGTAAGCAGGTACCGCCGCTGTAGTCGTCTCGGTCTAACCGTCTGACCGCGGAGTCACGACCGGCAAGCTTCCGGTGTGATCCAACACTGATTTACCGGTCTGCGGATGAAACTTCGAGATACCCATAACGCCGATGACCGCGGTTACGCCCGTGATAACGAAGGTCGCCGCGACCCAGAGGGGCGCGCTCGATGCCTCCCCCAGTATGAGAATGCCGATGAGCACGGCCACCATCGGATCGATCACTGTCAGTCCGGCAACGACCAGATCTGGTGGGCCGGATGAGTACGCATTCTGAACAAAGAGCATGCCGAGTAAGGCGCCCGCGATCAGTGCAGCCGCACACGCCCAGGTGTGCCACTCAAAGTCTCCCTGCTGAAACCGACTGATGAGCACTTTGGCGAGTGTCGCAACGAAGCCGTACAGCACTCCAGCACCCACAATATAGATGAGCGCAATCCCCCGCTTTCGAAAGAGTGCGAACAGCGTAAGCGCGACGACGAACACTCCCCCAAAGGTGATGAGCACGGTAACGAGCTTCGCATCGGTAATGCGCTGATCAGTGACGTTTGTCGCAGCGACAAACACAAATATCGCGATACTCACCACCGCGAGCGCAATCGCCCCTGTGACACGCTTTCCCAGCCGCACACCCGAAATCCTTGAGTTCAGCACCGAGGTGATGACGAGCCCAACGACACCTATGGGTTGAACGAGCGTGATCGGCGACAGCGATAGCGAACCAAGCTGAAACACCACCGCGAGACCGAGCAGCAGGGTACCCACGAGCCAAGACGGCCTGCGAAAGAGACTGATCATATGGCGGATCGACAGACCAGCGTGAGCACTTTCACCTACGATGCGCTCGACCTTATTCAGGCCCCTCGATTGGTACTGAGCACCGAATGCGAGCAACGCAGCACCGACGAGTGCGAGCGGAATACCCCAGAACTGTCTCGGATCGAGCGTGGCAACAACTGCCGCTGCGTGGTCAACCGGGCTCCAGACCAAAGCCAACTCCGCGTACACGCTCACGTGCAAATCCTAGCGGTCGCCCCGCATGAGTTCGACGAGGCGCTCGGCAGCGTGCGCAACTTCGTCGTTCACGATAATCTCATCAAACTCATCGGCAGACGCAAGCTCAACCTTCGCGGTTTGCAACCGACGTTCCCGCTCCTCTTCGCCCTCGGTCCCCCGACCGACCAGCCTGCGCACGAGTTCATCCCAACTCGGTGGGGCAAGAAATACGAGTCGGGCATCCGGCATACTCTGTCGGACTTGGCGTGCACCCTGGAGATCGATTTCCAAGAGTACGAGTTCACCCCTCGCACTCGCGTCCATGACAGGCCCCTTTGGCGTGCCGTATCGGAACTTGTTGTGAACCGTAGCCCACTCCAAGAGCTCGTCCTGGGCAAGCAGACGATCGAACCCCTCGTCATTCACAAAAAAGTAATGAACACCCTCGACCTCGCCGGGACGGGGTGACCGGGTTGTTGCCGATACCGAGAGGCTGACTTCCGGATAGTGCTCCCGCACATACGCGGCAACGGTACCCTTACCGACAGCAGTGGGACCCGCAAGCACTGTGAGTGGGGGCCGCTCGCCGACCGCCGCAGCACCTGAACGCTCACGAACGAATTGTTCGAGGCGCTCACGTTGCAATATGCCGAGTCCCCCGAGTCGTTTGCGCTCAGAGATTTGCAGCTCCTCGCGGATGCGGTCGGCTTTCACCGCGCCAATTGACGGAAACGAGAGCAGGAAATCGGTGATTCGCAACGTGGCCGCAGCATGCCCCGGAACCCTGGCATACTCGAGTGCACGGAGCGGGGACATCTCCCCCTCACGCAATTTTCGCTTGAGTTCGGCACGAGCCTGCCTTGCGGCCACCGCAGCCCGGTTCGCCGCCGTTCGGTCCACCTCGGGCATCGCTCCCTGCTGCATTGCTATCGTGTCTCCTCGAGCGCCTGAGAAATGAGGTCCGCGCGGTCCTGAATCCGCGCGGCGAGGCGTTCGCCTCCACCTGCAAGGATACTTCGGGATTCACTCGCGAGTACGGCGTCACCGATTCCACCGTATATCTTGGCGATGTCTTCAATGCGAGCCCCCTGATGCCCGAAGCCTGGGGCGAGCACAGGGAGCGAAGGGTAGGCTCGTTGCGACACATCTATCCCGAACTCTTGCAGACTGAGCGTAGCTCCAAGCACGACGCCTACCGATCCCACCTGCTCATTGGCGTGCTCGCGTGTATTCCACGCGGTTGCGTGCGACACCATGGTTTGAGCCAATGTGATGCGCTGCGCCGTAACCGCAGTTTGCACGTCGCGTGCCTCTGGGTTTGAGGTCGCAGCGAGGACGAACACACCCTTGCCGCTGTCCCGAATGTACGGGAACGCGCCTGCAAGAGTGTCGAACCCCATATAGGGGGCGACAGTCATGGCATCCACTTCAAGCGGAGACCCGGGAGCAAGCCAGGCCTCTGCGTACGCCGAGAATGTGCTCCCGATGTCTCCGCGCTTCACGTCTCCGATCACCAGCACACCGGCAGCTCGGGCGTCGGCGAGTACGCGTTCAAGTGCCGCGAACCCCGATGAGCCGAAGCGCTCAAAGAATGAAATCTGCGGTTTGACACAGGCAGCGACGCCAGCCGCAGCGCTCACGACCTCCCGCCCCAGACGCTCGGCGCCAGCGGCAGAGTCTTCCAGCCCCCAATCGATAAGCAACTCCCGATGCGGGTCAATGCCTGCGCAGAGGTGCCGACCAGCAGCAAACTCGGCGGCGAGCCGAGCACCGAAGCTCAGTGTCCGTCCTCCGTGTCCTGACACGATGCTCCTAAACTGCGGCCGAGCGTGCGGCCAGTCGATCGACTTCGTATTCCTGAAGTGATTTCACGTCGAACCCGTCGCCGAGCGCAGAGAGTGCGCCGACCGCCGCAGCGAGTTCAGAGATCGTCGTGAAAATCGGCTTGTCCGCGGCAACAGATGCGGCCCGGATCTCGTACCCATCTGCGCGAGCCGAACTCCCCGAAGGAGTGTTCACCACCATATCGATCTCACCGCGATTGATCAGATCCACAATGGTGTCGCCCTCTTGGCGCTTCGAATGCTTCCGAACCGTCTCCGACTCAATGCCATTCCGCGCGAGTACGACTTGCGTTCCCTGCGTCGCAAGAATGCGATAGCCGAGTTCTTGCAGCCTGAGCGCCGGAAGCACAACGGCCCGCTTGTCCCGATCCGCAACCGAGAGAAACACCGTACCCGAGGTGGGAAGCGAGCTCCCAGCGCCCGCTTGGCTCTTGGCGAACGCGGTTGGGAAGTCACGGTCCATGCCCATAACCTCACCGGTGGAGCGCATCTCTGGACCGAGCAACGAATCGACAACAAGTCCCTCGTGGGTACGGAAACGCTTGAACGGAAGTACCGCCTCCTTGACTGCGATTGGTGCATCGATCGGTGTTCGAGATCCATCTCGCTCGGGCAGGAACCCTGAGTCGATGAGATCCTGGATCGAATCGCCGACCATGACGCGCGAAGCTGCCTTGGCGAGCGGGATTCCGAGTGCCTTCGAGACGAACGGCACTGTACGGGACGCTCTGGGATTCGCCTCGAGCACGTAGAGTACGCCCTGCCCGATAGCAAACTGAACGTTCAGCAATCCGCGCACGCCGATGCCCTCAGCGATTCTCTTCGTTGCCTCACGAACCTGTGCGATCTGATCGTGGCCGAGAGTGACCGGCGGCAACGTGCAGCTCGAATCGCCCGAGTGCACACCGGCTTCCTCGATGTGCTCCATGATTCCGCCCACGTACAGCTGCTCGCCGTCGTAGAGCGCATCGACATCGATCTCGATTGCGTCATCAAGGAAGCGGTCCACGAGAAGCGGGTGGCCGGGACCTACGAGCGCGTGGCCCTCGATTCGCCCGAAGTAGCCACGAAGCGACTCGGTGTCGTAGACAATCTCCATGCCACGGCCGCCAAGCACGAAGCTCGGGCGCACGAGCACGGGGTAACCGATCTCCTCGGCAATGCGAACGGCTCCCTCTTCGTCGATCGCCGTGCCGTTGCGCGGGGCGAGAAGGTTTGCCTGCTGGAGAATGCTTGAGAACGCTCCGCGTTCTTCGGCGAGATCGATTGCCTCTGGGGAAGTTCCGAGTATCGGAATTCCTGCATTCTTCAGGGGCTGAGCGAGACCGAGCGCCGTCTGGCCGCCGAGCTGTACAACGACGCCAAGGAGTTCACCGCTCGCCTGCTCAGCATGGATGACCTCAAGCACGTCTTCCAGCGTGAGCGGCTCAAAGTACAGCCTGTCGCTCGTGTCGTAGTCGGTCGACACGGTCTCGGGGTTGCAGTTGATCATGATCGTTTCATAGCCCGCCTCAGACAGGGCAAACGACGAGTGCACGCACGAGTAGTCGAACTCAACGCCCTGACCGATGCGGTTCGGGCCCGACCCCAAGATCACGACCTTCTTGCGATCGCTCGGCTCAACTTCGGTTTCGAAATCGTACGACGAGTAGTGGTACGGGGTGAGCGCCGGAAACTCTCCGGCACAGGTATCGACGGTCTTGTAGACAGGACGCAGACCCAATCCGTGCCGCAATCCGCGAATCTCAGACTCAGAGACTCCCCGAATGCCCGCGATCTGCGCGTCGGAGAATCCGTGGTCCTTCGCTTCGCGCAGCACGTTAAGCGTGAGTTGGGGCGCAGATCCAACTCGCTCGGCTATCTCGTTGATGAGAACGATCTGATCGAGGAACCACGGATCAATCGCGGTCGCCTCAAAGACCTGTTCGATCGTCGCCCCCAGACGGAGTGCCTGCTGGATATCAACGATGCGACCGTCGGTCGGACGAACCATCGAAGTGAGCAGTTCGTCGACCGTGCGTGATTCCTCGCCCCAGTGGAACGAGGTCCCACGCTTCTCAAGCGAACGCAGCGACTTCTGCAAGGCGGTGGTGAAGTTGCGACCGATCGCCATTGCCTCCCCCACCGACTTCATCGTTGTTGTCAACGTATCGTCGGCCGCGGGAAACTTTTCGAACGCGAAGCGAGGCGTCTTCACGACAATGTAGTCGATGGTCGGCTCAAAACTCGCCGGCGTCTTCTGCGTAATATCGTTCGGGATCTCGTCGAGCCGATATCCGAGCGCAAGCTTTGCGGCAATCTTCGCGATCGGAAAGCCCGTCGCCTTCGAAGCAAGTGCCGATGAACGCGAAACCCGCGGGTTCATTTCGATGACGATGACACGCCCGGTCTTGGGGTCGACGGCGAACTGAATGTTGCACCCGCCAGTGTCTACACCAACGCGGCGAATGATATCGATCGAGATGTCGCGGAGCTTCTGAAACTCGTTATCCGTGAGGGTGAGGGCGGGAGCAACCGTGATCGAGTCGCCGGTGTGCACGCCCACCGCATCCAAATTCTCAATCGAGCAGACCACGACGGTGTTATCCGAGGTGTCGCGCATGAGTTCGAGTTCGTATTCTTTCCAGCCAAGGATCGACTCCTCAAGCAGCACCTCGCTTGTCGGCGAATAGTGCAGACCGTCGCCCGCTATACGAATGAGATCTTCTTCGGTGTAGGCGAAACCAGAGCCTAAGCCTCCCATGGTGAAGGACGGGCGAACGACGAGCGGGTAGCCGAGATCCTTCGCAAACTCCTTGGCCTCGTCGAGGGTGTGGGCGATGAATGAGCGAGCGACGTCAGCGCCCGACTCGATGACCAGATCCTTGAAGATCTGGCGGTCTTCACCGCGCTGAATCGCTTCGACCTTTGCACCAATGAGCTCTACATTGTGCTTCTCGAGTATGCCGAGTTCGTGCAGTTCCATCGCGGCGTTGAGCGCTGTCTGACCACCCAGTGTTGGGAGGATCGCATCTGGCTTTTCCTTCACGATGATCGATTCGATGACCTCTGCGGTAATCGGTTCGATGTAGGTTGCATCTGCGAAATCGGGGTCGGTCATGATCGTGGCGGGGTTCGAGTTCACGAGGATCACTCGTACCCCTTCTGCCCGAAGTACCCGGCAGGCCTGAGTGCCCGAATAGTCAAACTCACAAGCCTGGCCGATCACGATCGGGCCCGAGCCGATGACGAGCACTGAGTTGATGTCTTGACGCTTCGGCATTACTTGGTCTCCTCGGTGGTGTTTGACGATGAAGCAGCACGATCTTTCACAAGAGTGCGGAATCGGTCAAACAGGTAGAAAGCGTCGTGCGGACCCGCCGCTGCTTCGGGGTGGTATTGAACTGAGAACGCTGGAATGTCGAGGCACTCCAGTCCCTCAACAACCTCATCGTTCAGGCTGTAATGGCTGACTCGTACTCGGCCGAGTCCGGCAGGCGAATCATGCTCGCCTTCGATCGGCAGATCTACTGCGAACCCGTGGTTCTGGGCCGTAATCTCAACGCGGCCCGTTCGCTTGTCAAGCACCGGTTGATTGATGCCGCGGTGCCCGAATGGCAGCTTGTAGGTCTCGAATCCGAGCGCGCGGCCGAGCAACTGATTGCCAAAGCAGATTCCAAAGTACGGTATTCCGTCGCGGAGCAGTTCCGCGAGAACTTTCACCTGCGCGTCAGACGCCGCCGGATCTCCCGGGCCATTCGAGTAGAACATCGAATCAGGGGCAAGTTCGCGTATTTCTTCGAGCGTGGTCGCGGCGGGGAGCACGGTGACATCGAAACCGTGCTCAGAGAGGTAGCGAACGGTGGCTCGTTTGATCCCGAGGTCGAGCACGGCGATTGACCCCACACGCTCAGTACTGTCGGCCGCTGCAACCGTGTAACGCTCAGGGGTGGTGACCTCGTTTGACAGGTGTTTGCCCGCCATACCGGCCTGCTCACGCACGAGTTGCAGCTGTTCGTCAGCACTCAGGTCAAGCTCACTCCCAGAAAACACCCCGGCCCGCATCGCACCGGCAGAACGTATACGCCTCGTTACGGCGCGCGTGTCGATCCCAGAGATGCCTACGACACCATCGTTCACGAGGTCTTCATCGAGTGAGCGTTCTGCGCGAAAGTTCGAAACTCGACGTGCCGGATCTCGAACGATGAATCCGGCGACCCAGATCTTACGCGACTCCATGTCAGTGTCATTGGCGCCCGTGTTCCCGATGTGGGGAGCGGTCATGAGCACGATCTGCCCAGCGTACGACGGGTCGGTGAGCGTCTCCTGGTACCCGGTCATTCCCGTCGAAAACACAATCTCGCCAAGCGACCGGCCAGTTGCTCCGTACGCCCGGCCCTCGTATCGGGTTCCGTCTTCGAGCACGAGGAAAGCGGCACCTTCTGGAAGTGCACTCGCGGGTGGCGCTGTCACTTCATTTGTCGTATTCGTCACGCGTCGTCCTCCTGGGTGATGCTCGTTGATGTCGGTAAGTCTGTGTGGTGGATCGGATTCATTTCTGAGATTGCCGCAGCGAAGCGTCGCTGTTCTGCCGGGGTATCAAACCTGAAACTGGATTCGAGGTCTCGAGCGCCGGAATCTGCTTGACGTGCCTCCCACTGAAGCAGCGAGATCCCGTTCCGCTCGACGACCTTTCCAATTCTTCCTCGGGCCGTGTCAGTTCCGCGAACACGTTCTGCAGAGATTTCAATTCGCGGCTCGCCCGTGACCTGAATTGCTACTCCCTCGTGATGTACTGCAACATCGGCCCAGCCCTTGTAGCTCAGCCCAGGCACTGCAACCCGCACGAAGGGTTCTCCCACGGGAGTGGTAGAGACGTAGCTCACGTGAGCGAATGTTGCGAGCGGCTCGCCCGTAAGTCCTACCGTTTCCGGAATAAGGGTCGCATCTCGTCGTTTCCGCGCTCGCCAGGCGATCGCCATGAACGTAAATATTCCGACGGCGATCGCGATCCAAATGAGTAGGAATGTGATGCGGTTCATCGCGCGACCTCGCTTGCTTTCTGAGCTACTACTTCTTGATCGATGAGTTGCCCGTCATCGAGTGTGAGGTACCCGTGGCGGATCGTGTGGGTGACGCGGCCAGGAAGCTCCATTCCAAGAAATGGCGAGTTGGTGCTCTTGCCCTTGAGGTGGCTGAGCGAGAACTCGCTTGAGCCATTGGGATCTACGAGCACGATGTCAGCACGCTGTCCCACCTCGAGAGCACTCGGGTGTTCGCCTGCTGCACCAACCGAGAGACCTCCGATTTCGGCCGGTTTCTGTGAGAGCAGCGTCTCGAGCTCTGCCCAGCTCGCGTATCCCTGTTGCACGAGCGTTGAAAGCGCGATCGAGAACGCTGACTCGAGCCCGACCATGCCGAAGGCTGCGGAGTCCCACTCGCACTCCTTCGTTTCTGATGGGTGCGGAGCGTGATCGGTTGCAATGATGTCGATGAGGCCCTCGGCAACCGCATCACGAAGCGCCTGCACATCGGTGTCTCGGCGAAGCGGGGGGTTCACCTTGTACCGCGCATCATATGTCCGTGCGAGTTCTTCAGTGAGAATGAGGTGGTGGGGTGTGACCTCGGCCGTGACCGCGATTCCTCGAGCTTTTGCCCAGCGGATCACCTCGATCGACCCAGCGGTTGACAAGTGGCAGATGTGCAGTTTGGCACCCACGTGTTCGGCGAGCAGCACATCTCGCGCGATGATCGACTCCTCGGCAACGGCCGGCCACCCTTTCAGGCCGAGCTCGCTCGACACCGCGCCCTCGTTCATTTGTGCGCCTTCTGTGAGCCTCGGGTCTTGCGCGTGCTGAGCGATCACTCCGTCAAACGTTTTTACGTACTCGAGGGCCCGACGCATGAGCAGCGGATCGTGCACACACTTGCCGTCATCGCTGAAGACTCGAACCTCGGCGAGCGACTGAGCCATCGCCCCGATTTCGCTGAGGCGCTCCCCCGCAAGCCCCTCGGTCACTGCGCCGATCGGGCGCACGGTTGCGTACCCGGAGGCGTCTCCGAGCGCCTTCACCTGCTCAACGACCCCGGCGGTATCCTGCACCGGCAGCGTGTTTGCCATCGCGAACACCGTGGTGAAGCCTCCCGCTGCCGCGGCGCGGGTTCCCGTGAGCACGGTTTCTGACTGCTCAAACCCCGGTTCGCGTAGATGCGTATGGAGATCCACAAAACCGGTCAGCGCGACGAGACCGCTCGCCTCAATCAACCGCTCGCCCTCACGCGGTTCCAACTTGTCGGCGCGACCAACGATACGACCATCTTCAATGCGAATGTCTTGCTCGCGCGCAGCAGTGATCTCGGAGCCGCGCTCTACGAGATCTGCGGCTATCCGTGCGCCGCGAATCAATATACGCTCAGTCATTGTTCCCTCTTTCAGCCTTCAATTCGTTCGCCAGACAGCAGCAAGTACAGCGCAGCCATTCGTACCGAAACACCGTGTGTGACCTGCTCGAGCACGGTTGATTGCGAAGAATCAGCCGCGCGTGACGAAATTTCGAGACCCCGGTTCATGGGGCCGGGGTGCATCACGAGCGTGTGATTGCTGAGGTCCGCGAACCTGCGGTCGTCGAGGCCCCAGTTTCGCGCGTACTCTCTATCGTTCGGAAAATATGCAGCGTGCATGCGTTCCGCCTGGATACGGAGCATCATGACGACGTCGGGGCGCTCCTCACAGAGCGCCGTGTCGAGCGAGTGGTGGATCGTGACAGGCCACGATCGCACCCCGAACGGTAACAGTGTCTCGGGAGCAACAAAGCTCACGTGTGCGCCGAGCGAATTGAGCAACCAGAGGTTTGAGCGAGCGACGCGCGAATGCGCGATATCTCCCACGATGACCACAGATACGCCGTCGAGCCCTTTACCGCGGCTTTTCTCACCGTGCAGTCGTCGTCGAATCGTAAATGCATCGAGCAGCGCCTGCGTTGGGTGTTCGTGCGTGCCGTCTCCCGCGTTCAACACCCCCGCGTCGATCCACCCGCTCGAGGCAAGCCTCGCGGCGGCACCGCTCGCAGGGTGACGAATAATGACCCCATCGGCGCCGATCGCCTGCAGAGTTTGGGCGGTGTCTTTGAGCGACTCGCCCTTGGAAACCGAACTGCCTTTTGCGCTGAAGTTGATGACGTCAGCAGAAAGGCGCTTGGCCGCTGCCTCGAACGAGATGCGCGTGCGAGTGGAGTCCTCAAAAAACAGGTTGACGACCGACTTCCCACGAAGCGTCGGGAGTTTCTTGACTTCGCGCTGCTGTGTCGCTGCCATGTCTTCCGCTGTGTCGAGGACGAGGAGGGCCTCGTCTCGCGAGAGCGTGCGGGTGTCAATGAGATGCCTCACGAGATGGTCACCGCGTCTTCCCCGTCGTGTTCTACGAGGCGCACTGAGATTCTCTCGTTGCGTGAGCTTGGCAGATTCTTCCCGATGAAATCGGCGCGGATCGGGAGTTCCCGGTGACCGCGGTCGATCAGTGCGGCGAGGCGCACAACCTTCGGCCTGCCGTGATCGCCCAATGCATCGAGCGCGGCCCGAACCGTTCTTCCCGAGTACAGCACATCGTCGACCAGCACGACAGTCGCGCCATCGATGTCGTTCGGCATCTCCGTTGGCATAGGTGCGCGCGTGGGATGGTGCGCAAGGTCATCGCGATACATCGTCACATCGAGACTACCGACGGGCACGTCTACACCTTCGATGCGAGTGATGTTTGCCGCGATACGCTGGGCGAGATGAGTGCCTCGCGTCGGAATGCCGACCAAAACGAGATCTGAAACGCCCTTGTTTGCCTCAATGATTTCATGTGAGATACGGGTAAGAGCCCGCGAAATCTCGGCCTGATCCAGAACCGTTCGCGTGTTCATTCTCCGCCTCCCTTCTGCGCCTCACTGGACGCCATTAAAGAAAAGCTGCAACACAGATAAGTCTATCGCACGTCACGCCTGCGCGTGTTCAGCGATGCGCCCGAGCACTCCATTCACGAATCGACTTGAGTCTTCCGTCGAGTACTGCTTCGCAAGCCCGACGGCTTCATTGATGGCGACCGCGGCCGGCACCTCGGGGTTGTGCAAGATCTCCCACGAGGCAAGTCGCAAGATCGCCCGATCTACATTGGGCATTCGTTCGATCGTCCATCCTTGCGCGTAGCTCGAAATCAGTTCATCGATTTCTTCGCGGTGATCGGAGACTCCATCGACGATTTCTCGCGCGTACACCCATGAGGCAAGGCGATCTGGCTCATTGATTGCCCGCCCTGCCTCAGCGCTGACGATGTCAGCGAGTGTCGCTTCAAGCACGTCGGCCTGAAACAGCATGTCAAGGGCGCGCTTGCGCGCCTTCGTACGTGCGCTCATGAACGCTTATTCGTTGACACGGCCGAGGTAGTCCCCCGTGCGAGTGTCAACCTTCACCTTGGTTCCCGTCTCAAGGAAGAGAGGGACCTGGATTTCAGCACCGGTCTCTACCGTTGCTGACTTTGTGCCACCCGTCGAGCGGTCACCCTGCAGTCCTGGCTCGGTGTAGGTCACCTCAAGCACCACCGAGGCCGGCATCTCAAGATAGAGGGGCTCTCCGTCGTGCAAGCCGATCTGAACCTGCTGGTTCTCGAGCATGTACTTGTGTGCATCGCCAACCACGGCAGCAGAGACTGTCAACTGGTCGTAGTCGCTGAGATCCATGAACACGAAATCTGCACCGTCTTGATAGAGGTACTGAAAGTCGCGGCGATCAACAGTCGCTGTCTCAATCTTCGCGCCCGCGTTGTAAGTCTTATCGATGATCTTGCCAGTGACTACGTTCTTCTGCTTGGTACGCACAAACGCACCACCCTTGCCGGGCTTTACGTGCTGAAACTCCAGAACGTTCCAGAGCTGACCCGCCTCCTTGATGACTGTGCCGTTCTTGATGTCGTTCGAGGTTGCCATGTTGTCATGCTCCAGTTGCTGAGTCGAGGTTCGTGCGCGGAACGCGCCGATCCATCTTACACCCGCCGGTTTTGCGGTGTTCGACAAAAGATGCTGAGATCAGGTTCACTGAAATCTAGGCTGAACACATGCACATGCTTCCTCGCACCCTCTGGCATCGATGGTTCACGAGCAGACGGGGCCCGAGACTCGGGTTCACAGATGTCTCTCGCTCACAGTTTCGTGTGTGGCCGACCGACATCGACATCCTTCGACACATGAACAACGGTAAGTATCTGTCGATCATGGACATCGGTCGGTTCGATCTCATGCTCCGCAACGGTGTCTTCGCCCTGTTCAAGCGCGAGGCGTGGTACCCGGTCGTCGTCGGTCAGACAATCTCATATCGAAAGTCGTTGAATCCCTGGCAAAGGTTTACGGTTGAGTCACAGATTCTCGGTTTCGATGACCAAGCCGTGTATCTCGAACAGCGGTTCGTGCGCCCTGCCCCGCGAGGAACCGCGATTGCAGGTGAGCCCGAGATCTATGCCCGAGCGATTGTCCGCGGTCGAATCCTGCGCGCTTCAGGAGGGGTGGTTCCCGTCGCAGAAATCATCGAGAAGTCGGGCGCGCGCCCTGAGGAGCTTGGGGTTCCACCGGAGATTCTGGAGTGGGGCAACTCGACGAGGCTTCCTTCGACGAGACAAGACGCACCGAGCGTGTGGCACAACCGCTAACCCACCGGTGTGCGAACCCCCAAATGCGGCCCTTGATTTCCGATCTCGCGCGCGTTCACACCCACTCCCCGGCTGGCTTCGTCGTAGAAGTGGCGAGCCGCGAATTTCCCGTCCGCGAACGTTCCCTGGAGCCAGGTAAAGCTCCGTTGATCCACGGGCGCCTTGCCCCTGAGCAATCGCATGAGCTGCAGCATGAGCATCTCGGGCAGTGTAGCGTGAGGTCCGACTGAGTAATTCACCCCCATACGCGCAGGCGACTCGTCTCCTGGGATGAGTCTGAGCGTCCAACCCCGCACCGACGGCGCCCGTGCTGGCACACTGTCGAGCGACGTGAACGCACCGAGGACCTCCGGAGCAAACGTCACTGGCGCGGTGAGTGAGAGTATGCTCCCTGGTCGCCTGGCAGCAGCACGAAAGACTTCGGTCCACTGATTGGCGCCGAGCCCATGCGGAGTCGGCACGGCGACGAGGGATCGATCGGAAATCAGCGCCCGCGCGAGTTTCTCGCGATCAACACCACTGAGCCAGAACTCCTCCGGCTCGGGTACTGTGAGCCCGACGAGCGACGCAACGTCGCGAGCGGCGTGAAACGCTTCGAGCAGTCGTCCGGCTTCGCTCTCTTGCAGGCCGACGAATGCGGCTTTCCCCGCGTCTCCCTCGCGAATCTCGTTCGCCGCGTCGTCGAGGGCACGGTCGACGGACACACCGACACCGCGATCGTCACCGAGCGCACGGTCGAGGTCATGCGCAAGCTCTCCGAATAGGAGCCTCGCAAGCCGCACATTCTCTACCGCGCTGCTGGCGCTCTTCTGTTCCATCTCTTCCTCCGTTTCGAGCCTAGCGACTCTACTGTGAGAGCTCTCGATCTAGACGCGAAGCTCGAATGAGTTCTTCGAGCACGAGCGGCAGCAGGGTTGGGTCATCGAGTCGTATTCCGTCCGGGGCAAAACGGGTGACGAGGTCGCTCGTGCGTATCCCGATCCCAAACACCTTCACCCCCGCCGCACGCAAGCCCTGCAGCCGTGTGTGAGCTCGCGCACTGTCATCGGTTCCACCATCACTCACCAGAATGACCACGCGGCGACGTTCGAGTCCATCGCTCGGACGCTCCTGCAAGGCCCCAACTCGAAGCTCGTGAGCCGCGGCCTCCAGCGCAACTGAATCATTCGTGGATCCCCGAGGCGCTCGTATCTCAGCGTGCATGCGGCGCCTAGTGTGATCATCGAGCGAACCAGAGAGCGCCTTCACGACGACAGCCTCGGTGTCGTACACAATGAGCGCAGTTCGCAGGGCAAGTTCCAGGTCGATGCCCAGCGCTCGTTCTTCTGCCGCTATATCCCGTTCGACCGCGGCAAGCGACTCGAGCATGATGAGCGCAGCATCGGCGGCTGCCTCGGCCGGCGCTCCGAGCATAGAAGCGGATCGGTCAATCACCAGCACGTAGTCGGTGCTTCCATCGCGCCTCGTGCGACGGAGGTCACGCTGCCGTGAGAGATAGGCGTTCGGGCGCTTCACTCCGGCTGACACCTCGGAAACAATTCTCACGAGTGAGGATTTGTCGAGCACCTCACCTTCTGGGGTCGGAATACGAGAGAGGATGTTTCGCGCACCGATACGCTCTGCAATGATGAGCTGCCACACCTCCCGCAAGTGCTCAATATGCGGGGAAAGCTCGCGCACCCGGTCTCGATAGGCGGCGAGCGAGGTCGCCACCGCATCGCCCGTGTGTCTCGTCTCAGACAAGCCTGCCATTGGATCGGTATCTGATGCCCCTGTGGCGCTGAGGTCGTCTGGTAACGCCTCGTCGGACCAGGCACCACCGGCAGGCAACGGCGTGTCCAGCACACTCGCTACGAACCCGGCCTGTTCAGCGACAAACAGGTCAGATCCCTCGGGGGAATCCTGCGTGTCTCCGGCACGAGCCGGCTCCGTTTCGCCGTCGTTCGACGCATCTGCACCGGCCTCTCCTGGTTCCGGGTCGTTCGCGTCGCGGGCTGCACCTGACCCGCTTCCTTCACTGAGCACCGCCTGCTCCTGCAAAGCCTCGCCATCCTGAGCTCCGAGTTCGATTCCCCGGTGTGAGTGGTCTATCAGCATGAGGCGTTCGAACGGGGGAACCACCAGTGCGTACATACGCTCGAAGCGCTGCACGTGAGACCTGGCAGAGTCTGGCGCGAGTGCCACTCGGAGCACGTGACTCACCTCGGTGGCCCCGCCGATGCGCTGCAGTCGTGAAAGTTCATGCTGAACTTCGGGAGAACACGCATCTGTGTAGCTTCGTGCGGCTCGAGGGTCTGAGGTAGTCGCGAGTAAGGCACACAACCACTGGAGGCTTCGCGACAACTCCCCCACATTGGTGGGAAGTGCGGTGTAGATCACTCGGGCCAGCGGGTCCCGAAGGTGTGGCATCACAGCGGTCAACTCGCTCACCGCAAACATGCGATCGATCGTCGCGAGTGCGGGCTCCCGACCGGGTGCCTGCTCTGCAAGAGCAAGTCGTCGCATGCGCCGAACTCGCGCGACACGCACTTCTCGCACTGATTCCCACAGCAAGAGCAGCACATGTGCAGCAGCAGCATCGGTGTCTCGGTTCGCGGTGATTCCGTCGAGACCTATGCTCACCACACCGTCCAACACATCCCAACTGTCGCCATCAACCAGATGAACAGGCACGCCGAGCACCGTGGCCGCGGCCATAATCGTTCCGCGCAATTGAGCTTCACCCTGCGCCTCCGCCATGCCACCACACTAGCGAGTGGTAGCGTGACAATATGCTTTCGCCCGCGACAGATCCTGTGCTTGCCGAGGTTTACGAGACAGCCAAGGAGCTACGTCTTGCACGTCGTGTCGCGATTCTCCAAGCGCAAGACACGCTCGCAGAGCAGTCAGCCGAGGCGCTACGCAGGCGACTAGATGCGTTACTCGCCGATCCAGAGACGCACGAGGCCGTCGACTCGGCGCTCACCGAGCGTGCCGCTGTCTTGAGAACTGCGGTGAAGACCCGAATGCATGAGTTGTCGCAGCGCGAACTCCTCGAACAGATCGATGCATTCGCTCACCGTGCGGGGCAGATGAAACGCACACTGCTCGCTGCAGAGCGAGCACGCCAAGCCGAACTTCGCGCCCGGGCTGCGCATGCGGTACAGGAGCACGCATCGTGGCTTGAGTCTCGCATCACTGATGCATCCACCCGTGATGCCGTGCTCGCGGCCGTGGCCTCGCTGCGACTCCGGGAAGCAAGGTCTCAACTCGAAGGGGGGCTTCTCCTTACGAGACAGATGCGGGAGATTATTGCGGAGTCACTTCCTGCGCTCATGCGAGGCGAACCGATGCTGCTGCTCGGTGAGACGGGTGGCGCAAAAACGGCACTTGCAGAGTACCTCTCACGCCACCTGAGTGGGAGGCAGCCAGAGTTCGTCTCCGGATATGGTGATATCTCGAGCACACAGTTGATCGGCAGCCACGAATTGCGACCTGTGGATGGCGCGACGGCGAGCGTCTTTGTCCCTGGGCCCCTACTTCGAGCGATGACGACGGGTGGGCCCCTCATACTCGACGAGGTCAATGCGATGCCCGCAGAGTTCCTGAAACGGCTCAACCGGGTGCTGCAGTTACGCCCAGGTGACCAGTTCTCGGTTCAAGAGAACGCAGGAGAACAGGTGACAATCGCTCCTGGATTCGTCATCATTGCGACCGCGAATGAACAGACTCCCCACCGCTACCGTGGCATCGACCGAATGAGCGCCGAACTTGTCAACAGATTCGGAGCGAATAGCTATCGCGTGCATTACCCAGACCATACGCGCGAGTACACAGAGATGCCCGTCGAGAACGCGCTGCTCGCAGCCGCATCAATCGCTGACGCAGAAGGGAACATCCCGCTCGGTGCTGACGAACTTGAACGGGTGTCACGCGCAGCGTTCATCAGTCAGCAGGTCTTCGCGGGATCGCACGGAGAGGGATTCTCGGAATTCATATCGACGGAACGTGAAATCGACGGGAGGCCGGGGCTTGAGGAATCTGTGCTCGCACCGCGGACACTCGTGGCCATCTTGCAGAAGGTCGCCGGGAGCGGCGGCCTCATCTCACTAGACCTGGCGCTCAACCGATTCGTAGAGGGTGTCATGCACGCCGAAGATCGCCAGGTGCTCGCGCTCATTCTGCGTTCGCAGGGCTTTCTTGCGGACTCCCGCGGTGGATCTTCGGGCGGCTATGCGCCGAGCGGACGATAGAGCCGAGCGGCGGCCTCGATGACTGCCGGATGTTCAAGACTCAGCGACTGGATTCCTTGGAGTTTGAGACCGGTCGGCGGGCGGCCGTCATAAGCCCACAGCATTACCGAGTGTTCTGTCGGCATCTGCGCTGACCACCAGGAGATTCCGCCGCAGTCCTCCGCACGTGTTTCGAACACCCGCTGAGCCAGTCGTTGTGTGGTGTTCAAGTCTTGTACGACCACCTCGCTGGGTCGAACGCCGAGCCGCATCAGCGTCTGCGCATCATCTAAGTCGAGAAGCGATCCGCCAGAGTACGTGAACTCGGCAATCGCTCGCGGGCTGCCTTCTGGGGTGAGGAATACCTCAGGGATCCACTGACGCTTGTTGTAGAAGCTCTCAGCAACCGCGCCTACCGGTGACTTTGAGAAATACCAGGAATCGTACAGGTCTGAGTTGTCCCATCGGCCATGAAACTGAGGTCTCGGCACATATGACCAATGCCCTGGTTTGCCAGTTCGTGCCCCCGAAACTCGGGGGTAGCAACGATAGAGCCGTAGTATCTCGTCTGTCATCGTCGCTAGGCGTAAGCGCCCTCATCTTCAGCGTCTATTGCGCCAATCACTTCGGCAACACGGCCCAACTTGATGCACTCGCGCGGTGTTGAGCCCCGCAAAAACTGATTCGGGGAATCGAGCCATATGGGCACAACCTTCGTGTGCATCACTGACTCGGCTCGTGCAACGATATAGGCGAAGTCCATAATCGATCGGGCGGATTCGGCAGACGGAATCTGTGTTCCCTGCTTCCACCTGGTGACCTGCGATGGTTTGACTCCAAGTAGCTCCGCAAGCAGCGCGCCGTTTCCAGCGGCCCCGAGCAGCATTCGAAACCCTTGGGCGAATCCCGGCTGGCCTGTTGCTGCGATACTCATACCCACATCCTACGCGCAATTTTGAAATTGCGCGAGGACCATCTTCTGCAGCACTCAGCTCGCAATCTCCTGATACGCAAACTGCAAGATCGAATCATCGACCCCTGCGAGCACGCGCGGCTTTGCGATCTCATCAAGCACGATAAATCGGAGCATCCCAGCCCGAGCTTTCTTGTCGCGCTGCATCGTAGCGAGGAGCCCCGACCATCGTCCCGCGGGGTAGCTGAGCGGAAGCCCGAGTAACGAGAGTACGCGCTTGTGCCTGGCAACCGCCTCATCAGAGAGCGAGCCAGCCATACGCCCGAGCTCTGCCGCGTACATCATGCCAATGGAGATGGCGACTCCGTGGCGCCATTGGTAGCGCTCAGCGTGTTCGATCGCGTGCCCCAGTGTGTGCCCGTAATTGAGGATCTCGCGCAGACCCCCCTCTTTGAAATCCTCCGAAACGACCCGAGCTTTCACACCAATCGAGAGCTCAATGAGTCGCTGAAATTCTGGAGAGGTCGAATCCGTGGCGCGATCCACATCGGCCTCGATGATGTCGAGGATCTCGGGTTCTGCAATAAACCCATACTTCGCCACCTCAGCAAACCCGGCCAGTATCTCGTTCCGTGGAAGTGAATCCAGCACTTCGAGGTCACAAATCACTGCGGCCGGAGCGTAAAACGCACCAACGAGGTTCTTGCCTTCCGCGGTGTTGATTCCTGTCTTGCCTCCGACGGAAGCGTCGACCATACCGAGTACTGTTGTCGGAACCTGTACGAGTCTCACCCCACGCAGCCACGTCGCAGCAACGAAGCCTGCGAGGTCGGTGACTGCTCCACCGCCTAACCCAATGATGGCATCGCTGCGAGTGAAGTCGGCCTGCCCGAGAATCTGCCAGCAGAATGCGGCGACCTCAACGCGCTTCGCGGACTCTGCATCAGGTACCTCAGCGAGCAGCACTTGCGCGTAGGTTTCCTGTAGTGAAGCGCGAAGGTCGTCGGCCAGCCGACCGACGGTCGGGGTGTGCACAATCAGCACCTTGGCGACCTTGTCGCCAAGCGCGTCAGGTATCGTTTCCAGCAACCCGCGCCCAACCGAAATCGTGTAGTTCGACTCACCCGTCACGGTGATCTCGCTCACTGTCGAAGACATGGTCACTCCCGTTCGTTTCTCTCGTTCGTTGAAGGTTCGCGCCCGCGTTCCTCGGTGGATCGGCGGGCGTTCGCCCGCTCCCGACGCCCGTAGGCTTTGATCCACTGCACAACGCGTTTCGTGAGCTGCTCTTTACCTGCGCGGTCAGTTCTGAAGGTGACGTTCGCGACCTCGAGATACAAGGGCTTCCGTTCGGCAAGAATTCGCCCCCATGCCGATGGATCATCTCGCAGAAGCGGACGACGCGAGAGGTTCGCAGTGCGAAGCACAGCGTCTTGCGTTGTCATCAGCAGGATAGTTGGGAACTCCGCGAGCAGCTTGCGTGTCGAATCCGTGAGCACGGCTCCCCCACCAAGCGCAAGAATCTTCGTACCCGGCTTGGCGAGTTCTGTGGCGATGATCTGGGCTTCAATACGCCTGAACTCTGGCTCACCATGGGCAGAAAAGAAGTCCGTAATCGCACCGTGCTCGCGCACAAATAACACATCACTGTCAACGAACGGTACTGAGAGTTCCTTCGCCACGCGGCGCCCAAGACTCGTTTTCCCCGCTGCCATCGGACCAACAAAGACGATTGCGCGGTCGGGCGCCTTTGCACCGCCGCGGCGCCGACGCTTGCGCCTCGGCTTTTCCTTCTTCGACGCAGTCGCCTCAACCGGATTGTGCGGGTGCCCGTCATCACCGATGGGCAGCACACGATGCGTCGGCGGCGCAGGTTTCGGAGCGGTGACGGGAGGACCCGCCTGCCGCGCAGCACGACGCGAGGCGCTCACGACTCTTGGGCCGTTATGAGCCGCTCAGGAATAGCGCTGAGGTAACCCTGCAGGTTGCGCTTCGTTTCGGCCAGGCTGTCCCCGCCAAACTTTTCAACGACGGCCTCTGCAAGCACGAGCGCAACCATCGCTTCTGCGACCACCCCAGCAGCCGGAACCGCGGAAACATCGCTGCGCTGGTGGTGCGCCTTCGCTTCCTCACCAGTTGCGACGTCGATCGTCGGGAGCGCGTGCGGCACGGTAGCGATCGGCTTCATCCCTGCCCGAACACGAAGCACCTGGCCTGTGCTCATGCCACCCTCGATACCGCCTGCACGGCCCGTCTCTCGGGCGATCTGGCCGTCGCGAATGTGCAGTTCATCGTGTGCAACCGAGCCGCGACGACGCGTCGTTTCGAAGCCGTCACCAACTTCAACAGCTTTAATCGCCTGGATCCCCATGAGCGCACCGGCGAGACGCGAATCAAGCCGACGATCCCAGTGCACGTACGATCCGAGCCCCGGCGGAAGCCCATAGGCCAGCACCTCGACGATTCCGCCGATCGTGTCACCAGACTTCTTCGTGTCGTCTACTTCAGCGACCATCTTTGCGCTCGTCTGCTCGTCAAAGCAGCGAAGTGGATCGGCGTCGAGCTTCGCAACGTCCTCCGGCCGTGGCAGCGCGGTGCCCACGGGAGCCTCAATGTCTCCGAGCGAGACGGTGTGACTCACAAGTTCAATTCCGAGCTCCGCGAGGAACGCACGCACTACGGCACCAAGTGCGACACGCGCCGCGGTCTCGCGCGCGCTCGCACGCTCGAGCACCGGGCGTGCCTCATCAAAGCCGTACTTCTGCATGCCGACGAGGTCTGCGTGGCCCGGGCGCGGACGAGTGAGCGCTGCTCCCCTGCCACGCGACTTCTCTGTGAGCTCGGTCTTCTCGGCGCTCATCACCTCTTGCCACTTGGGCCATTCAGTGTTGCCAATGCGAATCGCTATGGGGCCGCCGATCGAAACGCCCTGAACGACGCCGCCAGAGATGTTCAGTTCGTCCTGCTCAAACTTCATGCGCGATCCACGCCCGTAACCGAGTTTCCGACGCGCGAGATCTTCTCTGATCCCGTCAAGCGATACGGGCACACCAGCAGGCATGCCCTCAATGACAGCAATGAGTTCTGGGCCGTGGGATTCCCCGGCGGTAAGCCAACGAAGCATAAGCTCTATCCTCCCACACTCGCAGCACGCATTGCGGCGATCACCTGCTCCTCATTGTTGACCGGTGCATCTGGGTCGCCATTCACGAAGATCCGAATCTGCACGAGCGCCTGTTCGACGAGCATGTGCAGGCCGGCGTGAACCTCGCCACCGGCCTCTTCCCAGCGCTCAGCCAAGGGGGACGGCCACGGGTCGTACGCGACGTCGAACAGCGGAATGCGCATGAGCGGCTCGGGCAACATATGTTCGGTCGTTGCAGGCCCGGGTAGGGCAGAAATGACGAGCGTCGCCGGAGCCTCGGTGCCGTCGGACACGCGCTCGTGCAACGCCTGCAGCGAAGCCCCTGTGACCACTACCGGCACCCGGTCGGGTTCGGCGCTGCCGTTAAAGCGATCCACCAGATCAGCCACTGCCGCCGCATTCCTAGCGAACACCGCGATGTGATCCGCCCCGAGCCGCCGCGCGGCGAGCACCGCAGACACCGCGGTCGCGCCCGAGCCGAGCACGATCGTACGGGAGGCGTCGAGCCCTGCACCCCGAATCGCCGCGGCGAGACCCGCAACGTCGGTGTTGAACCCCGCCCACTGCGAGTTCACGGTGCCGTCTGCACATACGCCGCTGCTGATGAGCCGCAACAGTGTGTTCACGACGCCGCTTTCGGCCGCTACGGGATCCACCACGGTGGCAAGCCGCCGCGCTTCCTCCTTGAGCGGCATCGTCAGCGAGAGCCCGCGCCACTCCTCCCCCCGGGAATCGAGGTAGGCGGCAAGATCAGTCTCATCGCACTCGAAGCGCCCGTACTCCCACTCGAGCCCGAGCACCTCGTACGCAGCGCGATGTATCGCGGGTGACTTTGAGTGCGCGATCGGCTTGCCGAGCACGGCGAGTCGCGAGGCAGGGACACGAGAGATGTCGCCACTTCTGCTCACGTTAGCACCCGCTGTTCGGTGTCTCTGCGCACCACTTTGTGTATTCGGCGACAGCGGCATCGTGAGCCTCACCCGTCACGTTGAACGTCGACTCACCGGTTCCTCCGGGTGCTACAACGAAGTAGAGCCAGTCCCCCGGCTCAGGGTTGAGCACAGCTGCGATTGCCTCGCGGCCCGGGTTTGAGATCGGCGCGATGGGCAGTCCCTTGTGCACATAGGTGTTGTAGGGGTTGTCATCCTCGAGCGCCTCGTCGGTCGACCACACACTGCCGTCTTCGTGCTGACCGTAACCGTACTGCGCGGTCGAGTCCATCTGCAACAGCATGTCGATCTCGAGGCGGTTCTGGATGACACGGGCAACCTTGCCGAAGTCGTTCGGATGCCCACTTTCCTTTTGCACGATTGCAGCCTCGGTGAGCACGCGCTGGCGATCGCTTGCGGCAACACCGAGCTCATCGAGCGTGCGGATCTGCACGTTGACAAGCTCAGCGATGATGTCGCTCGCGCTGCTTCCATAGTCGAACTGATAGGTCGCGGGGAAGAGCCAACCCTCAAGAGTCTCGGCGTCATCTGACACACCGTAAGCCTGCGGGTCGCTCACTGCTGCCTCAAAATCCTCAAGTGGGATGTCGGTGCCGTCGGAGAGAATCTGCAGGGTCTGCTCGAGCGTGCGCCCCTCGGGGATCATCGCCGAGAGCTCAACGCGGTTCGCAGGGTCCTGCAGCGCGGTGAGCGCAGCCTGAGCGCTCATTTGCTGCTTCAGGCGGTACGTGCCCACTTGGAAGTCGACCGCGGGATCCTGAGCAAGCAGCAACTCGTAGAAGGCCTCCGATGTCTTCACGACATCCGCCTCAGCGAGAGCGCTTGCAATATCAGAACCGATCTCGCCCTCGGTTATCGTGATGAGCGCTTCTCCGTGCCCTTCGCCCTCATAGTCGTTCGTCGTCCAACCCATTGCGAGGGAGATTCGGTCACCGAACTGCGTCCAAACGTACGCTGCCCCACCACCCAGCGCCAAAAGCAAAACGATGAGCACAGATGAAATGACGATGCGACCCCGTCGCTTCACTCGGGCTTCTTCCTCGTAGGTGTCATTCATTTCGAGCCCCCATTGCTCTCGTCGTCACAAGTAACCTCCACCAGTGTTCCAGGTGCCTCGCCCCGGCTCCGCTCGATATCGAGCGCGTGTTGCAGAATCACCACAGCGGCCGCCTGGTCGATAACGCTCCTGCTCTCTTTGGTACGTTTGCCTACTTGGTGCAACTGCCCCTGGGCAGAGACGGTTGAGAGCCGCTCGTCAACGAGTCGCACGTTCGCCCGGCCCGTGAGCTTCACGGCAAGGTCGTGGGCGAAGCCCGCCGCGTCTTCCGTAGACAGCGTGCGTTCTCCGCGCATGTTCAACGGCAGGCCAACGATGAGCTCAAACGCCTCGTACTCAGCAACGAGTTCAGCAATACGCGACGCATCAGCCTCGCCGTCGTGATCTCGTCGCACCGTCTCAATTGGGGTCGCAAGCATCCCGTGCGGATCGCTTCTCGCAACACCGATGCGAGCTTTTCCCACATCGATGCCGAGTCGCACCCCAACCCGCACGGACTAGCCCTCAATCAGACTGCGAATTTGTGTCAACGCTTCGTGGATTTGTCCGGGATCGGAGCCCCCGCCCTGGGCGAGGTCTGGCTTTCCGCCGCCTCCGCCACCGAGAACTTGAGCGCCTCGCTTGGCGAGGTCGCCCGCCTTGATCCCGAGGTCGCGAGCAGAAGCGGTGGTCGCCGCGACAACAAGTGGCTTTCCTGCGCCGTCGCCCGGAACTGTTCCAGCCAGGACAACGACTCCAGCCTCCGTGCCGAGCTTCTCGCGAAGCTGGATCACGAGGCCGCGAACATCGTCTGCCGATCCAACGGACCCGAGATCCCCTGCGACAAATTGAACGGAGCCGATTCGCTCGGCAGACTGCAGAAGTGCGGGCACTCGCTCTGCAAGCCGTGCGGCCTCGAGGACTGCGATCTTCTTCTCTGCAGCACGAAGCTGGGCACTGAGATCTTCAACCTTCGAAACGATATCTGCCCTCGGCACACGGAGGCCCCCAGAAAGCTGCTGAACGATCGCACGCTCAGCAGCGAAACTCTGGAACGCCTCCATCCCAACGAGGGACTCAACACGTCGGTTTGTCGAGCCAACAGAGCTCTCCGCAACGAGGTTGATCATGCCAACCTCTGCTGAGCTCGACACGTGGGTACCCGCGCAGAGCTCGCGCGACCATGCGCCCCCGATATCGACCACTCGCACCCGGTCACCGTACTTCTCACCAAAAAGTGCCATAGCCCCAAGCGACTTCGCTTCGTCAAGACCCATTTCACGGGTCACGACCTCATAGTCTGAGCGAATCGCAAGATTTGAGATCTCCTCGATCTCGCTCTTGGTAGCCTGGCTCAGCGCCTCAGAGTGAGTGAAATCGAGCCGCATGTACCCGGCCTTGTTGTAGGAACCAGCCTGGTGCGCATTTGGCCCCAGCACGTCGCGAAGAGCAGCGTGCACGATGTGGGTCGCTGAGTGGGCCTGCGTCGCTCCGCGACGGTAATCTGCGTCGACGCGAGTCTCTGCGCGAGCATCAATCCCGATAGTACCGAGCGTCACTTTCACGGTGTGCACGAACAGACCGGGAACCGGCTTCTGCACGTCAAGCACTTCTGCTTCAAAGCCGTCTCCGACAATGATCCCCTGGTCGGAGTCTTGTCCCCCAGACTCAGCCCAGAGCGAGGTCTCAGCGAGCACGATCTCTGCGATCTCACCCTCGCGAGCCTCTGACGTTGGGGCACCCTCGACCACGATGCCAAGCACCCGGCTCTCATGATTCAGCGTGTCGTACCCGACAAACTGAGTCTCGCCGAGGCCGCGCAACTCCTTGTACACCGACAGGTCTGCGCGCTGGCCCTTCTTGGCCTTGGCGTCTGCTTTCGCTCGGTCCCGCTGTTCCTGCATGAGCTTCGTGAAGACCGCGCGATCCACCGAAACGCCGGCCTCTTCTGCGATCTCAAGCGAGAGCTCGATCGGAAATCCGTGGGTATCGTGCAGCAAGAACGCGGTCTCGCCCGTCACGTTTCCTGCGCCGCCCTTTGCCTCGTCGATCGCGCCGTCGAGAATCTGAATGCCTGACGCAAGCGTACGCAGGAACGTCTTCTCCTCGGCGTAGGCGACGCGCGAGATGAAGTCGAAACCGCTTGCCACCTCTGGGTATGCGGCCTGCATCGCATCGCGTGAGACCGGGAACAGTTCGCCAAAGCTTGCTCCCTCGACCCCGAGCAGACGCATGGACAGGATCACGCGCCGCAAGAGCCGGCGAAGGATGTAACCGCGTCCCTCATTTGACGGCGTCACACCATCCGCAATGAGCATGAGACCACTGCGTACGTGGTCAGCGATGACACGCAGGCGAACATCATCATCATGGTTCTCACCGTACGTCTTTTGGGCGAGCTCGGCTGCACGATCGAGCACCGGGCGCACCTGGTCAATCTCGTACATGTTCTGTACGCCCTGCTTGATGAAGGCGACACGCTCGAGTCCCATGCCCGTGTCGATGTTCTTCTTCGGCAGCTCACCAAGAATCGTAAAGTCGGTCTTCGACTTCACATCGGCGATCTGATACTGCATGAAGACGAGATTCCAGATCTCGACATAGCGGTCATCGTCGGTCGCAGGTCCACCGTCGATCCCGTACTCGGGACCGAGGTCGAAGAAAATCTCCGAGCAGGGCCCGGCAGGGCCCGGCTGACCCGTTGACCAGTAGTTGGTATCTTTGCCAAGCCTCTGAATACGCTCTTCGGGGAGCGATGAATACTGTTTCCACAGTGCGAGCGCTTCGTCATCCTCCTCGTACACGGTGACCCACAGATCACTCGCATCGAACCCGAGCCCGCCGTCCTCTTCACTTGTGGTGAGCAACTCCCACGCGAAGCGGATCGCACCCTCCTTGAAATAATCTCCAAACGAAAAGTTGCCGCACATCTGGAAGAAAGTGCCGTGCCGGGGGGTCTTGCCGACCTCTTCAATGTCGTTCGTACGAATGCACTTCTGAACACTTGTGGCACGGGGATACGGCGCAGGAACGAGACCGGAGAGATACGGGACGAATGGCACCATGCCGGCAACGGTGAACATCAGGCTCGGGTCATCGCTGACGAGCGAAGCTGACGGGACAACGGTGTGACCTCGCTGCTCGAAGAAGTTCAGCCAACGACGTTGAATCTCAGCGGTCTGCATGTGTGGTTATTCGTTCCTTAGGTGAGGAAATTGTGTGGTTCGATTAGTTCTTGGGTCCGAGATCATTGAGTTTCTGCTCGAACTGATCCTGCTCGGCTGCGCGGTACCCCTGAGCGAACGCCCGAGAAAGTTCTTCCGTGCCGCGATTCACGCGTTCAAAAAACTGGCGCCCGCCGGGGCTCTGGTTCACGAAATGAGCTGCCACAAAACCAATGGCTGCGCCGAATACAAGCAACACAAACTTTCGCATGTCGTTCTGCCCTTCTGCGATCGCGATGCAGCACCCAACCGGTACCGCGAAAGAATACCCGTCAAGCTTATCCGGTCGTTAATGCGAGAAACGATTGAAGGCGCCGGAATCCAGTTGGATCCCAGCGCCTTCAAAGCGTGATGGCTTAGCGGCCCGAGTAGCTGGCTGCCCGCTTAGCGGCCCGAGTAGAACTCGACGACAAGCTGCACTTCACAGGTCACAGGTACCTCTGCGCGCTTCGGGCGACGCACCAGGCGTGCCTGGAGCTTGTCGAGCTCAATCTCAAGGTAGCCCGGAACCGGAGGCAGCACCTCGGCGTGTCCGCCAGCAGCAGCAACCTGGAACGGCTCCATTGATTCTGAGCGAGGCTTCACGTGGATGAGCTGACCCGGCTTCACGCGGAAGGACGGACGGTCGACGAGCTTGCCGTCGACAAGAATGTGGCGGTGCACAACCATCTGGCGAGCCTGAGCGGTAGTGCGCGCAAACCCTGCACGCAGCACGAGTGCGTCAAGGCGCATCTCGAGGAGCTCGACAAGGTTCTCACCGGTAAGCCCGTCATGACGACGAGCCTCGTTGAAGGCGATGACAAGTTGCTTCTCGCGGATGCCGTACTGGGCGCGTAGACGCTGCTTCTCGCGCAGACGAACTGCGTAGTCGCTGTCGCTCTTACGCTTGGTGCGGCCGTGCTGACCCGGTCCGTAGGGGCGCTTCTCAAGGTAGCGAGCCGCCTTCGGGGTGAGGGCAAGGCCAAGTGAGCGCGACAGGCGCGTCTTGGAACGGGTGCGTGACGTAGTCGACACAGGTTTCCTTTCGGGTTTTGCAATAAAAAATGTTCTCTCGGCCACGTTGCGCCCGCATGTTTCGAGCTCTCGCTCGTGCATGCACGCGACGCAACAAACCGTCTTCGGTGAGGGAACGACCGTTGCAGTAACCCGGCTACTGGGTGCCTGCCATGAAGATCTCGTGTGCAGCCAGCCTCGAGACCCATGTGGCCACCCGCTAGTTTAGCAGATTCCTACTCGCTATCCGTGATGCGCCTGATCTTCTCGAGTCGGTCAGACACTTCACGCTCATTCCCGTGTCGAGTCGGCTCGTAATAGCGCACCCCGGAAAGTTCGTCAGGAAGGTACTGTTGCCCCACAACGCCACGCGGATCACTGTGTGGATACCGGTACCCCTTCCCGTGTCCCAATTTCTTGGCGCCAGCATAGTGCGCATCTCGAAGGTGTTTCGGAACGAGACCGAATCGGCCAGCTCGCACATCTGCAATTGCCGAGTCGATCGCAGCAATTGTCGCGTTCGACTTGGGTGCGGTGGCGATGTAGAGTGTCGCCTCGGCGAGCGGAATGCGGGCCTCCGGTAGCCCGATAAGTTGCGTCGCCTGCGCCGCGGCCACCGCGAGTACAAGAGCCTGGGGATCCGCTAACCCAACGTCTTCGGCCGCGTGAACCATGAGTCGTCGCGCGATAAATCTGGGGTCTTCGCCGGCCTCGATCATTCGCGCAAGATAGTGCATGGCTGCGTCTGGATCAGAACCCCTCATCGACTTGATGAACGCGCTCACGACGTCATAGTGCTGATCGCCGTCGCGATCGTAGCGAAGAAGGGCGCGATTCACCGCAACTGAAACGAGTTCTGCCGAGATGCGTGGTTTCTCGGTTGCGGCATCAGTAACGCTTGAAATGGCCGATGACGCTGCGGCCTCAAGCCCGGTCAGCGCCCGGCGCGCATCGCCCGAAGATAGCTGCACCAGCGCATCGAGCGCCTCGTCATCGAGCTCTACCCCGCCAGCGAGCCCACGAGGGTCGGCTGTTGCGCGCACGATGAGTTGTGCCAGGTCTTCAGAGCTCAACGGGTGAAGGGTGAGAAGCAATGACCGCGAAAGCAGAGGACTAATCACAGAAAACGAGGGGTTCTCTGTTGTCGCAGCGATGAGGGTGACCCAGCCGTTTTCGACCCCGGGCAACAGGGCGTCTTGCTGCGCTTTGGTGAAGCGATGGATCTCGTCGAGGAACAACACCGTCGCAATGTCATAGAGATCACGGTCGTTGAGCGCTCGTTCCATCACCGTGCGCACATCTTTGATGCCTGCGGTTACCGCCGAGAGTTCCACAAATCTGCGTCCGCTCGAATGAGCGATTGCTTGGGCAATAGTTGTCTTACCGGTGCCTGGTGGACCCCACAGAATTACCGATACTGCGGAACCATCTCCACCGCCCGCAATCACCCTGAGAGGAGAGCCCGGTTGCAGCAGGTGCTGCTGCCCCACGACCTCATCTAACGACCGCGGCCGCATGCGCACCGCGAGGGGTGCAGTTGGACTTGGGATCTCAGGCACACATTCATGTTAGCGAGGCTCGCCGACATTCACGCTCAGCACCGCTCCCTATGGCATAGTGGAGGGGTCTAATAGCTACGGTCGGAATGAGCCGATCCAACACGACAGGTGAGCAGCACGGTGAGTGAAACGACGAACGAAACGCCCTGGGGCAGGGTCGATGAAGACCGCACGGTGTATGTCCGAGAGGGCGACAGTGAGCGTGCGGTTGGATCGTTTCCGGATGGAACGCCAGAAGAGGCACTCGCCTACTTCGAGCGGAAGTTCTCTGACCTAGAGGGCCAGATCACGCTACTCGAAGCTCGAATCAATCGCGGCACTGCAGATGCTTCAGTCGCGAGTACCGTTGCAAAGCTCCAGGAGCAGCTCACCGAGCCCGCGGCTGTGGGTGACATCGCATCCCTGAGAGTTCGGGTCACAAAGCTCACCGAAAAGGCTGCCGAATTCGGTGAGAAACAACAACAAGAACGCGATGCGGCTCGAGAAGAAGCAGTTGCGAAGCGCGAAGCAATCGTTGCTGAGGCCGAGCGCCTCGCCGGCCTGCCAGAAGAATCCGTCAGGTGGAAAGAAACAAGTGCCGCCTTCGAGCAGTTGTTCACCGACTGGCAAGCTGCGCAGCGCAGCGGTCCACACCTCCCTAAGGCGCAGGCCGATGCGATGTGGAAGAGGTTTCGCGCTGCCCGTCAGTCGTTCGACACTGCGAGGCGCTCTCACTTCTCCCAGATGGATGCGAACAACAAAGATGTGAAGTCGCGCAAAGAAAAGATCATCGCATCTGCCGAGGCGCTCGCGAGCAAGGGTGTGGAGGGAATACCCGCATACCGAAACCTGCTTGACGAGTGGAAGCGTGCCGGGCGTGCAAGTCGCAAACTTGATGACCAGCTCTGGGCCCGTTTCAAGGCCGCAGGTGACGTGCTCTATCATGCGAAAGCAGCAGAAGCCGCACAAACCAACGAAGAATATGCTGCCAACTTGGCTGCCAAGCAGACAATTATCGATGACGCACAGCCTATTCTGCAGCTCACCGACCCAAGTGCAGCGCGGAAGCAGCTCACCGCCATTCAATTGCGATGGGATGAGGTTGGGCGTGTTCCGCGCGAAGCACTTCGAGACATTGAGGGCAAGCTGCGGCGCATCGAAGACCATGTAAAGTCTCTCGAAGACGAACACTGGCGCAAGTCGAATCCTGAGACTAAAGCGCGCAGCGAGGGGCTTCGCGGGCAGCTCGAGGCTTCTATCGCAGAACTCGAGTCTGAGATCGAGGCTGCACAGGATCCACAGGTCCGTGCCGCAGCGGAAGAGAAGCTCGCGACACAGAAGTCGTGGCTCGCGGCACTCGGAGACTAGTTATCCACACCGCATCTCGGTGAACTGGAAATATTCATCCGATTCGCCGAGGCTTGGTGCATGCCTGCGAACCTTCCTCCGCGCACTGATCATTGGCCCGAGGCCCTGAAGTCGTCAGCGTTGCTTCAGGGCACCTTGACGAGGTGCGGTCCAGGGTACCGACCCGTCGGTTGGCCTGAATCCCCCGCAGTCCGATGCGTAGCCATTGCCAGTTATCTCGACGGTCGATTCGTGGCGATCAATGATACAGCGGCGTGGATCTGGGGCGCATCCAGACGCCCGGGATCACCACTCGAGGTGTCGACACGCAGTGGGCGCGCGCCGACGCTTTCCGGATGCGCGGAGGTGCAATACAGGGAATTCACGTTCAGGCCCGGGGAATTCTCCTTCATTGGTGACTTCGCGGTAACCACGCCACTTCGCACGGCCTTCGATCTGTTGCGGTCTCCTCGGCCGTTTACCGCTCAGAGAAGAGTTGCCTGTCGACTGCTACTGAGTAGTGTGCCGACTCCGCGCGAATCCGCAGGGCGTCACGTCTCTCAGTCGAACAGCCCTGACGGGGCGCGGGTATTCAGGCGCTTAGAAGAGTGTTACGGGTCTCAATTGGTGATTCGATAGACGTCGTATACGCCTTCTATGCGGCGCACCGCACTCAGCACGTGGTCGAGGTGCGTTGCATTCGCCATCTCGAAAAGAAAGCGGCTGATTGCCAACCGAGAAGTCGAGGTGTTCACTGACGCCGAAAGAATGTTGACATGGTGCTCTGAGAGTGTGCGAGTGACATCAGAAAGCAGCGCTGATCGATCCAGTGCTTCGACCTGGATCTGCACGAGGAAGACACTCTTTGAGTTCGGCGCCCATTCAACCTCGACGATGCGGTCTTGCTGTGACTGCAGGCTCTTGAAGTTCTTGCAATCGCTTCGATGTACGGAGACGCCCTGACCCTTGGTAACAAAGCCACGAATCTCATCTCCCGGGACCGGGGTGCAGCACTTCGCGAGCTTCGCGAGAACGTCACTTGCGCCCTTCACGATGACCCCACTTGAGGAAACGTTGGAGCTGCGTACGCGAGGGGTTTCGTGCAGCGGCAAAGCCAAGGGTGCTGATTCGGTCGAAACCTGCTCATCGATGACGAGAGCCGAGACTTTCTCGACGACTGATTGGGCCGAAGTATTCCCTTCGCCTATCGCGGCGTACAGTGCCGCAACGTCAGTGAGATTCAACTGCAGGGCTACCTGCTGCAGTGCCTCTGAGCTCAGCACCCTGTGCATTGGCAGGTTCTGCTTCCGGAGCGTCTTCATGAGCTCCTGTTTGCCCGTCTCTGCCGCTTCCTCGCGACGCTCCTTGGTGAACCATTGACGAATCTTGTTCTGGGCGCGCTTGCTCTTCACGAAATTCAACCAGGCCTTGTTCGGCCCGGCATTTTGATCCTTTGAGGTAAACACTTCGACAACGTCACCGTTTTGGAGCGCGGTCTCGAGTGGGACGAGACGTCCGTTCACTCGTGCACCCATGGTGCGGTGTCCCACTTCAGTGTGCACAGCATACGCAAAGTCGACCGTGGTGCCCCCTGCGGGGAGGCCGATAACGCGGCCCTTAGGAGTGAAAACGTATACCTCTTTTGCGCCGATCTCGAACCGCAGCGCGTCAAGGAATTCGCTCGGGTCCTCGGTTTCCGCCTGCCAATCCGAAATGTGTGCCAGCCACGCCATATCGTTCGACGAGGTCTGAGCCTCGTTGCCCTGTTGACGCTGCTTATACTTCCAGTGCGCGGCAACGCCGTATTCGGCCCGCTGATGCATTTCAACCGTGCGAATCTGAATCTCCACCGCTCTACCGTCGGGGCCGATTACGGTCGTATGGAGCGACTGATAGAGGTTGAACTTTGGGGTGGCTATATAGTCTTTGAAGCGCCCGGGTATCGGCGTCCACCTCGCATGCACGGCCCCGAGCACGGCATAACAGTCGCGAATCGAATGCGTGAGCACTCTGATGCCAACGAGGTCGTAGATCTCATCAAAATCGCGACCGCGAACGATCATCTTTTGATAGATCGAGTAGAGCTCTTTCGGGCGTCCGGTTACCTCACCTTTGATCCGCGCATCTCGCAGATCAGTCTCGATCGCGCTGATCACCCGACCGACGAGTTCATCTCGCTGCGGATTCCGCTGTTTCACCAGATTGTCGATCTCCGCATAGAGCTTCGGTTTCATCACGGCGAAAGACAGGTCCTCGAGCTCGGTCTTGATTGATTGAATCCCGAGTCGATGAGCGAGTGGAGCATAAATCTCCAGCGTCTCTTGGGCTTTGCGTTTTGCAGACTCCCCCGAGACGAAGCCCCAGGTGCGCGCATTATGCAGTCGGTCTGCGAGTTTAATCACCAGCACGCGAATGTCTTTGGACATCGCGACGACCATTTTCCGTACGGTCTCCGCCTGCGCGGAGTCTCCATACTTCACCTTGTCGAGCTTCGTGACACCGTCGACAAGCATCGCTACTTCTTCACCGAAGTCTTTCGAAAGTTCCTCGAGCGAGTAATCAGTGTCTTCTACGGTGTCATGCAGCAGCGACGCAGCAATCGCTACCGGCGCCAATCCGAGATCTGCGAGGATCTGAGAGACCGCAACCGGATGGGTGATGTAGGGCTCACCCGACTTGCGTTTCTGGCCTCGGTGCGCCCGCTCAGCCGTCTCATATGCACGTTGAATTATGGACAGGTCTGCGCGGGGGTGGTTTCCACGGACAGTGCGGATCACCTCGTCGACCGCGCCGTGGGTAACACCGCGCGAGAAAATACGCGGCACCAAGCGGCGAAGCGACGAAGTCGTCGCCTGTGTCGTATCAGAATTCGTCACGAGCAGCCTCCTTGGTTGATAGAACGCTACACCAGAGACCGCACATTCCTCGAAACGACCTTCTCGCTACTTCTCGTCAGTCGAGGTGGCAACGAGGCTCGCTTCGTCTGAGTCCTTCCCGCGAAGCCGCATTACCCTCTTGTCATGTTCGAGAAGCGCCTTTTCTCCCTCACGAAGATGACCATACGCTGGAGCGGCCACGAAGATCGTCGAATATGCGCCGGCGAGAATACCGATGAAGAGCGCGAGTGAAATATCACGAAGCGTGCCAGCACCCAAGAGCCCGGCACCAACGAACAAGATCGAAGCCACTGGCAGCAGCGCGACTACGGAGGTGTTGATCGACCGCACGAGTGTCTGGTTCACCGCGAGGTTTACCGCTTCGCCAAACGTGCGCCGATCGCTCATCTCGCCCGGCATCGTATTCTCGCGGATCTTGTCGAATACCACCACGGTGTCGTACAGCGAGTATCCCAAAATCGTGAGGAACCCAATCATTGCAGCAGGGGTGACTTCGAATCCCGCGATGCCATAAATTCCTGCAGTGATGATGAGGTCGTGGAAGAGTGCAATGAGCGCCGCCACAGACATCTTCCACGTCCTGAAGTACAGCGCCATGACGAGCGCAGACAGCAGGATAAATACGATCAGGGCGACAACAGCCTGTCTCGTGATGTCCTGACCCCATGCGGGCCCGATGAATGAGTATGTTACCTCGGCCGAATCGACCCCGTACGCAGCAGCGAGCGCGTCAGTCACTGCCCGGTTTTGCTCGTCGTCGAGGGCCTCTGTCTGTACACGAACCTCGTTCTGCCCAAGTACTGAAACTCTCGGAACGCTATTCGGCAATACGGTCGCAACAGCCTGTTCAGCGAGATCAGGATCGCGCTCAGTGTCGCTCGCCACATGCACTTGGAACTGGCTGCCACCCGTGAACTCAATGCCGAACTGGAAGCCGCCGCGGAGGAAAGGCCCCAGTATCGCAATGAGAATGACGACGGCAGAGATCGTGTACCAGAGCTTCCGCCGCCCAACGAAGTTGATGGACTTTTCGCCGGTGTAGAGCGCGTTGCCGAATTCGGAGAATGAACGAGCCATGCTAGTTCTCCTTTCCTGCGTGGAGCGCTTCGGCTGCCTTGCGCTCCGCGATGGTCTGCCTACGCTCCGCCTCGTTTCGACTGCGCGAGACTTTCTTAGATGTGCGCTTTGTCGAGGCGGTTGGATCGGCGAATTGCGCACGACCTCGGTACACCGCACCGAGCTGACGTGGATCAAGGCCTGAGAATCTGTGGCCTCCACTGTAAAAGCGCGTGCGAGCAAGCAGTGCCATCATCGGGTGAGTGAAGAATGCGACGACAATGACGTCAACGATTGTCGTCAGGCCGAGCGTGAAGGCGAAACCCTTCACATTGCCAACCGCGAGGACGAACAGCACCGCGGCAGCAAGGAAGTTCACGCCATCTGATGCAAGCACCGTGCGGATCGCGCGTTTCCACCCGTTCTCCACTGCGGCCTCGATACCAAACCCATCGCGCAGGGCATCACGAATACGCTCGAAATAGACGATGAAGGAGTCAGCCGTGAATCCGATTGCGACGATAATACCCGCGACTCCAGCAAGAGAAAGTCTGTACCCCTGGCGCCAGGAGAAGTAGGTCAGCAGGAGATAGGTGAGCAGGGCAGCAATTGCAAGTGATGCAATGGTCAATGTTCCGAGCAGGCGGTACTGGAAGAGCGAGTACACGACCACGAGCGCAAGACCCAACAGCCCCGCGAGTAGGCCCGCCGAAAGCTGGTTGCTTCCAAGCGTCGCCGAAATATCCTCCTGGCTTTGCACGGTAAAGCCAATTGGCAGTGCACCGAACTTCAGCTGATCCGCAAGGATTTGGGAGGACTCTTTCGTGAAGTTGCCAGAGATCGCAGGTCGACCGTCAAGAATCTGGGCGTTCATCGTGGGCGCAGAGAGCACCTTGCCGTCGAGCACGAATGCAAACTGGTTCAACGGTTGCTGCTGACCGTACAAGCGGTTGCTCACCTTACCAAAGGCGGTGGCACCTTCCTTGTTCATTGTGATGGCGACTTCCCACTCACCCGTGGTTCCGCCGGTGGAGATCTGTCGCTGCTGGGCAACCGCATCGGTGATCACATCACCTGTGAGTTCGACAGGCCCCAAGATGTACTTGTACAGCCCAAGGTCGTCACAGGTGATGAGCGGTCGATCTGCAGCAGCATTCGTCACGTCAAGCGCAGCATCCGAATCACACGTGAACGACTCGTACTCAGCGAGCAGGGCATCAGTCAACCATGCTGGATCCGCGGGATCCGTTGGAATTGGATCAGGATAGAGATCTCCACTCTCCGCCGATTGATCTGCCGCCGATTGATCTGCCGCCGCTTCCTCGTCGGTTGCAGTCTCCTCAGCGTCATCAGCCTGAGGCGGTGTTTCACCGTCAGCGGATTCCGTTTCGGTCGTCTCAGTCTCACCAGTTGCGTCGGTGTCAGCGTCGGCGCTCGTACCGTCGTCTGGATCTGCCTCTGAGTCCGTCCCCGTGGTTCCCGACACAGTCTCGGCGAACACACCACGGAAATCGAGCGCTGCAGACGCCTCGATTCGCTGCAGCGTCGCTTCATCTACTTTGCCCGGGATTGCGACTGAAATGTGGTTGCTGCCCTGCGTGGTGATTTCGGCTTCGGAGACGCCCGAGGCATTCACACGCTGTCTGAGAATAGAGACTGCTTGATCGAGCTGTTCACCGGTGACCGCCTTGCCGTCATGCTGATTAGCAGCAAGCAGAATCTGGGTGCCGCCCTGGAGATCAAGCGCCAGTTTCGGTGTCCACGTCGCATCACTTCTGAACACACCGAGTGTGATGAGTCCCATGAGTCCAACGGTAAATACCAGCAGGATGACGAGCGATCGTCGCGCACTCCGTACCGCTGGCGCTGCGGTTTTTTTGGCCAAGACAGCAGTCTCGCTTTCTGAACGTCAGTAGCAGCCAGAACTGCTACTCAGCACTACTCCTTGTCGGAGTTCTTTTCGTCGGAATTCCCCTGAGTATTTGAAGGTGTGTCATCAGAACCATCGCCCGCTTCCGTCGCTCCGTCGGCGACAACTTCTTCAATGGTGGGGTCGGCAACGTTCATACGCTCACCAAACTCTGGATCGTCGTCTGGGGCGAGTGCCGCAGACTGCTCGGTTTCTTCATCCGAAGCTTCTACGGGAGTGACGACCTGTCCGATCGCATTCCGGTGGACGACGAGCGTGCTCGACCCGCTTGAAACGGTGACCCGGTTCGCTTCCTCGTCGATCGACTCAATCGTTGCGAAAATACCCGACTGAAGCATGACCTCTGCGCCCGGCATCATGTTGTTCTGCATCTCCTCCATCTGAGCCCGGCGCTTGCGCCCGTTGCGGAACATGAAGAAAATCAGCAGGGCGATGAGGCCAAGCATTACGAGTGTCATCGGATCCATAGGTTCTTGATCCTTTCAAGGAGAGTAGGGCGAGCAACAATGCACGCACGGACCGCACAAGTCTAGCGGTGTTTCCTGCGAAAGATACACACTACGCGGGAGGCGGTGTACGGCCGAGGTGTGACCAGCCGAGCGATGTGGCGATCCTCCCTCTCGGCGACCGCGCAATGAGCCCGGCTCGCATGAGAAACGGTTCAACTACCGCCTCAATCGTTTCCGCTTCCTCGCCGACCGACGCCGCGAGCGTCGAGAGCCCGACTGGTCCCCCCGCAAACCGATCAACAATGATGCGCAATACCTCACGATCCAATCGGTCGAGTCCGTGCTCGTCCACGTCATAGAGGGAGAGGGCAGCGTTCACCGAGTGCGTATCGGGTTCGGTAGCGTGTACGAGTGTGTAATCCCGAACACGGCGCAGCAATCTGTTGGCAATCCTGGGAGTCCCACGCGACCGCCCGGCAATCTCGGCGATTCCGGTCTCGTCGAGCGGAAACTCAAGGAGACGGGCCGCTCGCTTCAGGACTCCTTCAAGCTCAGCATTTGCGTAGTACTCAAGGTGCGCGGTGAAGCCAAATCGATCTCGCAGCGGGTTTGGAAGGAGTCCCGCTCGAGTTGTGGCACCGACGAGGGTGAACGGCGAAAGCTCGAGAGGAACTGACGTAGCTCCTGCCCCCTTTCCCACCATGATGTCGACCTTGAAGTCCTCCATTGCGAGATACAGCATCTCCTCGGCGCTTCGCGCCATCCGGTGGATCTCATCAATGAATAACACTTCGCCAGGTGCAAGTGAGGAAAGTACGGCCGCCAGGTCACCCGCGTGCTGAATCGCTGGACCTGACGTCTGCTGAATGGGAACCCCGAGCTCGGCAGCAACAATCATGGAGAGCGTGGTCTTTCCGAGCCCCGGAGGGCCAGCGAGCAATATATGATCCGGTGTTCGACCCTCGATCTGTGCGGCTCCCAGCAGCAATCCCATCTGCTCGCGAACCTTCTCCTGTCCCACAAACTCGGCGAGTGTCGCAGGGCGCAGAGCACCCTCATACCCGAGTTCAGACGGCGCAACCTGCGCCGACAGCTCCCCGGTCACCGCTTACCCCGCTGCAGGAGCGTCAGTGCCGCACGAAGCAAAGCTGATTGTTCGAGCACGGCTCCTGCGTCTCGCGCATCCAACACCGCTTGATGCGCTTCGTTCTCGGACCATCCGAGGCCCTGAAGGCCCGCTGTGACCGCACCCATGACCTCTTCGCTCTGAGAGGTTGGGGCCGCATCAGTTTCAGTCTGCTCAATCTGCAATCCGCTCAGCTTGCCCGCGAGGGAGACGGTGAGCAGTTTCGCTGTCTTCGGCCCGATGCCGGATACCTTGCGGAACGGCTTGTCATCTTCGGACGCGACAGCTCGGACGATCTCGGATGGGGAGAGCTCAGAGAGCACCCCAAGAGCGCTCCGCGGGCCTACACCCGATACTGCAATCAGGTGGCCGAAGACCGCAAGCTCCTGCTCGGTTTCGAAGCCGAATAGCGTGAGAGAATCCTCACGAACAACCAGGGAAGTGTGTAGTTCGAGGAACTCTCCGATAACCGCCTGGCTCACTCTTCCACTCGGCACTTCAACCCGAATGCCAATCCCACCTAAGCCAATGACAACCCACCCTGCACCCGAGGACAACACCTCACCGCGTATCGAAGCAATCACACATAAAGACTATGGCGCGGCGGTGAAAACTTCCGTCGCGCCACTCCGCCTATTCGAACAAATGTGCGAATCTACACTGTAGCTTCTTCGCGAACGCCGGTACGCACCGATCGATTCACTGAGGAAACAATGGCCTTGAGCGTTGCTCGACTGGTGTCTGGGTCGATCCCCACACCCCAGAGGCGCTGACCATCCACCTCAAGGTCCACATACGCCGCCGCTACCGCGTCACCGCCGGTGCTCATGGCGTGTTCGACGTAGTCAAAAAGGGTCACACTGTGACCCGAGGCGTTCAGTGCATTGAGGAACGCGTCAACCGGCCCATTCCCCGTTGCGACGGTCTGCCGCTCCTCGTCGCCGTCGCGGAACTCTACTGTGAGCTCGGTCACACCGTCACCGGCGCTCACTGTCGACGTGCGGAAGATCTCATAGCGACCCCACTTTTCAGCACCAGAGCCGTCGGTGGTTGGCAAGTACTCATCCTGGAAGATGCTCCAGATCTCTTCGCTCGAAACCTCGCCACCCTCGGTGTCTGTGTGTCCCTGAACTACTGAACTGAATTCGATCTGCAGTCGACGTGGCAAGTCCAGTGCGTGATCAGTCTTCAGCAGGTATGCAACGCCTCCCTTGCCAGACTGCGAGTTCACCCGGATCACTGCCTCATACGAACGGCCGAGATCCTTCGGATCCACCGGGAGATACGGTACGGCCCACTCAATATCATCGACCGACACGCCGGCCGCATCTGCCTCGGATCGCATGCGCTCAAAGCCCTTCTTAATCGCGTCCTGATGCGAACCCGAGAACGCGGTGTAGACAAGGTCTCCGGCCCACGGGCTGCGCTCCGGCACACGAAGCTGATTGCAGTACTCAGCGGTTCGACGTACCTCGTCAAGTCGCGAGAAATCTATCTGCGGATCAATGCCCTGGGTGAACATGTTGATGCCGAGTGCGACAAGGTCAACATTGCCTGTGCGCTCACCGTTGCCGAACAAGCAACCTTCGATACGATCAGCGCCAGCCATGTAGCCGAGTTCGGCCGCTGCGACCGCGGTGCCGCGGTCGTTGTGCGGATGCAGTGACAAGATGACATTCTCGCGGTGGTTCAAATGCCGGCTCATCCATTCAATCGAGTCAGCGTAGACGTTTGGCGTAGCCATCTCGACTGTCGCCGGCAGATTGATGATGACCTTCCGCTCAGGGGTGGGCTCAAAAATCTCGAGCACATCGTTGCAGACCTCGACCGCATACTCGAGTTCGGTACCCGTGTAGGACTCGGGCGAGTACTCATAATAAATCTGCGTGCCCTCGCAAATGCTCTCGCTTGCTTTGCAGAGGCGAGCGCCGTCGAGCGCGATCTGCTTAATGCCCTCTCGATCAGAGTTAAAGACAACATCGCGCTGCAAGATACTCGTTGAGTTGTACAGGTGGACGATTGCCTGCTTCGCACCGATGAGCGACTCGTAAGTGCGCGTGATGAGGTGCTCGCGTGCCTGCGTGAGCACCTGGATGGTCACATCATCGGGAATCGCGTTCTCCTCGATGAGCTGCCGCACAAAGTCGAAATCGGTCTGGCTGGCCGATGGGAATCCCACCTCGATCTCTTTGTAGCCCATATTGACGAGCAGGTCGAACATGACTCGCTTGCGCTCGGGGCTCATTGGATCAATGAGCGCCTGGTTACCATCACGAAGATCTACTGCGCACCAGCGAGGCGCTTCGGTGATCGTCTTGGTCGGCCAGGTGCGATCAGGGAGATCTACGCGAAAGATCTCGTGATACGGGCGATACCGGTGGGTTGGCATCCCTGAGGGCTGCTGCGTGTTCTTCATTGACTCGTCTTTCGTCTTCGATACTTTGCTCAGCCAAACACAAACACCGCGACGAGTGAGGCCTGAGACTTATGAACTGAAAGTCGAGGACTCGTCGCGGCAGCTAAGGAGAAGCGAGCCGAACAGCATGAGAAAACTATAGCACTGCTCGCCCGCGATGCTCGCACGCCAAGACTCGGTGCGGCGCCAATGAGGTCGTCTCCTCGATTTGCGGGCGAAAGTGGACATTTCTTCGGGCCCGGCACATGTCATGAGTAGAAGCTACTCTGCTAGGAGGAACATGACCCACCACGACGACCAGCAGCTCACCTGTGCACTCGATGCGAGCCCACCCCCGATCGCAGAGCGCACCCCCGAACTCTCCCGTCTCATGGAATCTGTGGGCGCAGAGGCCAGTGGGCGCGGGCGACGACGGCACAGCTGGGGCATAACCGGACTTGTCGGCACCTTCACCCTGGTCGGTGCGACCGCAGCTGTGGCTGTACCTCTAGCGCACCTCTCCTGGACCCCGGATCAGGTCATCTCATACACGAGCGAGACATCCGGGGAGTGCGCCATCTCGATGCTCAATACGGTTGCGCCCTCGGGAGCGACGAGAACGAGCGATGCAGAGGTGAGCGAAGCCGCGTTGACGGCGGTATCGCGGCTCGACCTCAGCGAGGTCGGCCGCGCTGGGCTCGTCCGCGAACTGCTCGAAAAGCTCGAGCACGGGAACGCCTACGCGATCCCGCCGCATCTGTCCCAGGAGTACGTCGATGGGCTCTCGGACTCCGAACTCGAGAACGAAGCCGTGTTCGCGGCGATACGATCGGCGGTGCAGACTGAGTTCGACTTCGCGGGGACGCAGGTGGACGGCCGTCTGACCCTCGTCTGCGACGGTGTCGACCAGTGACCCGCCGGAACCGGTCTGCTCGTGTGCAGCAGCACATCGCAGTGAAACTCTCAGATCTGCTGGCATACGCGGAGCGTCGGGTGACATTTCCCGCGGATGCGGCGGACGCCTTGGGGGACGCACTCGAGATCATCTGGCGAAAGGCATCGCGAGTTCCTGCCGAGGCGACACCTGCGCGAATGTACATGTTCGGAGTGATGCGAAACGTGCTTTCGAATGCCAACCGTGCAGCGAAGCACCGGAGTAGAGCCACGGTGCTGCTCGCTCAGGAGCTCGAGCAGAGCACTGCGCCTGACCCGATGGGCGACAGCGACCTTTCGTTCGACATAGCCCGCGCGATCGCTTCGCTACCCGACGCACAGGCCGAGCTCGTGCGACTCGTGCATTGGGACGGGTTTACGATAGCCGAGGCTGCACAACTCATGCATATCAACGCATCGACGGCACGCGGACGCTACGCCAGTGCGCGACGATCGCTCCGCGCGATCCTCGATGTCTCCGCCGTCTCTGGGTAACATCTCGCTCCCGAGTCGCATATTCAGGACGACCGCGCTGCAGCCTGGCCGGATACGCTTATAGTCATGAGACGCGTTGTTGCCAGCCTCACCGGCCTTTCCGCAGCATTTCTGCTCACTCTGCTGCCGCTCTTCGGCTCGCCGCCCGCGCATGCCGACACCTCGGAGTTCAGTTACGACAGCTGGCATGTGGAGTACACCATCGACACCGACAGCAATGGTCGTGCTATCGCACACGTGACTGAGACCGTCTCCCCCAGGTTTCCCGATTTCGACCAGAATCGCGGCATAGTGCGTGGCGTGCCGATCGATTACGAGGGTGCTTCTACGAATCCCAGAGACTTCACCGTCACCAATGGTGCTGGCGACCCTATTCCGTTTGAGGTGGAAGACGAGGATGGTTTTCGGGCCGTTTTGGTTGGTGATGACTCGTACATGCACGGACTTCAGGTGTTTGTGATCAGCTATACGCTGAGCGACGTCATTCTCGCTCGCGATGACGGCACGGCAGATGAGTTCTACTGGGACGTCATGGATTTCGAGCACCTCCAGCCAGTTCGCGAATTCAGTGCGGAGATCAGTTTCAGCCCAGAACTCGCGGAATCTCTTGGCTCAGATACTCGCTGCTATATCGGTCTTGCGAATAGCACCAACGAGTGTTCACTCTCAGGAAGAGGTACCGAGACCGATCCGTATACGATCTCCACGATGGCACTCGGGCCTCGAGAGGGAGCTACCGTCGCAATCGGGCTGGAACCCGGAGCGGTGATCCAACCATCCCAGCGCTTACCAAACTTCACCCTCGACGTCGTTCCGCTCATCATCGGTGGTGCCGGTCTCTCAGTGGGCCTTGCAAGCGTCGTCGTCGTCGGGCAAACGAAGCGCGAGCGCAAGAAGGCGCGGGGCACGGTCATCGCCCAATACGATGTTCCAACGTCGCTTCCACCGCTTCTTTCAGCGCCCATTGCCACCGGAGTTCGTGGATCGGCAATAGCCGCTCAGATCGTTCACCTCGCAGTACACGGCGTGATCCGCCTGGAAGACGGCGCCACTGCGCCAGTGATTCGTGCGATGGACACGTCGAAGGCGGCTGATCCACTCGATACACGTGCCCTCGCCGCTCTGATGCCGGGCGCGGCCGCAGGAGACGCGGTAGCTCTCCCGAAAGAAAGTGACGCGTTCGCGGCTTCTATGAGTGAACTCGCGGCCGAAGGCAAGCGGGCTGCGGCCGAGCGCGGCTATCTCGAACAAATCGCAGTGCCCGCGGCACGCGTGCTTGCCTGGGTGTCGCTCGGAATCGCTGTTCTACTCGCGGCCTTTGCTTTCATCGGCTTCGCACTCCGAAACCCAGAGATTCCGGCACTCTGCCTGCTTGCGTCCGTCATCATCGCGGTATTCGCAATCATTTCGCTCGTCAAGCACAGGGTCCATACAAAGCTAGGCGCAGAGACTCGCGAGTACCTCGAAGGCGTGCGCATATTTATTCAGATTGCAGAAGCGGATCGCATCCAAATGCTGCAGTCCTACAGTGGGGCCGAGCGCAGAAGCGATGGATCGGTGAATGTGATCCACCTGTACGAGAAACTGCTGCCGTACGCCATGCTCTTCGGCATGGAAAAGGAGTGGACCCAAGTACTCGCGACGACCTATCAATCGACGGACCCTGACTACGTGCCTTACTGGTATACCGGAGTGGCAGCGGGCGGCCTCGCGAGCCTTCCCTCCTCGCTTGCCCAGTTCACGAGTTCGCTGAACTCCTCGGCAAGCTACACCTCAAGCAGCGCGGGTGGCTCGAGCGGTGGAGGCTTTGCCGGCGGCGGAGGAGGCGGCGGATTCTCTGGGGGACGCTAGAACCCGAGCTTGCCGAGTGACTTCGGGTCGCGCTGCCATTCCTTGAGCACCTTGACGCGTAGTGAAAGATAGACTCGACGACCGAGAAGCGTCTCGATTTCTTTCCGCGCATCTTCACCGATCTGACGTAAACGTGACCCTCCTTTGCCGATCACGATCCCTTTCTGGCTATCGCGCTCGACGTACAACGACGCATAGATCTCCAGGAGCCCCAGTTCGCCTTCATTCTCGGGCTCGCGCTCCTCCCGATCGTCAACCGTGGCGGCAAGTGAGTGCGGCAGTTCTTCCCGTGCCTCGCGAAGAGCCGCCTCGCGAATCAGTTCAGCGATTCGCTCGTCATCTCCCTCGTCAGTGACCGCCTCGGACTCATAGAGTGGCGGGGAAACCGGCATGAGTTTCAACAGCTCGTCACTCAGCACGTCAAGTTGCTCACGGGTGACTGAGGAGACAGGCACTACGGCATCCCACTCACGCAACATGCTCAGGCGAGTCAGCTGTTCAAAGATCTCAGCTTTGGAGGACTCGTCGACCTTTGTGAGAATCGCAACTTTCTTTGCTCGCGGAAAGTCATCGAGACGGTCATTAATGAATCGGTCACCTGGTCCGAGCTTCTCATTTGCCGGTACACAGAACCCGATAACGTCGACGTCGCCGAGCGTGGTCTCAACAAGCGCGTTGAGCCGTTCGCCAAGCAACGTTCGCGGCCGATGAATTCCGGGCGTATCGACGATTATGAGCTGACCGGTCGGCCGATGCGCTATACCGCGAATCGCCCGCCGCGTGGTTTGCGGCTTCGGGCTCGTTATGGCGATTTTCTCGCCCACAAGTGCGTTCGTAAGTGTCGACTTTCCAACATTTGGTCGGCCGACAAACGAGACGAATCCCGCGCGAAACTCTGGTGCTGACTCACTCATTCTTCATCCCCCACCATCGGTACAGTAATTTCTCCAGTGAGCGGATCCACTCGCCGTGCGCGAGCAGTAATGAGACGTTGCCTCCGGCGTTCAATTTCGACCGCCTCGAGCTCTATCCCCTCCCCCGTGACCACGTCACCGACCTCTGGGAGCCTCCCCAGCCATTTCGCGAACAGACCCCCGACCGTGTCGACTTCCTCGTCATCAAGGTCGACGTCGAACAGTTCACCGAGTTCTTCCACTGACAGCCGCGCGCTAACCAGATAGACATCGTCGGTTTCACGGATAACTTCAGTCGTCTCACGGTCGTGTTCATCACTGATGTCGCCGAGAACCTCTTCGATGAGGTCTTCGAGTGTGACGAGTCCGGAGATTCCCCCATACTCGTCGACGACGAGTGCGAGGTGGTTAGACTCCTGCTGCATCTGACGCAGCAGGCGGTCGGCGCGCTGCACCTCTGGCACGAACATTGCCGGCTTCATAATGCGCGTCACTGCGGACTCGTCTGCTTCGTTCGACCGTCTCAACACGAAGCTGCTCGCATCACGCAGATACACGACACCGAGCACTTCGTCTGCGTCTGCCCCGATGACCGGTACGCGCGAGTGACGCGAGTTGAGCAGCACCTCAAGTGCTTCCCTCACCGAGATATCTGAGTCAACCGTCACCATGTCGGTACGAGGCACCATCACCTCTCGGGCGAACTTGTCGCCAAACTCCACGATCGAGTGAATGTAGTCCCGATCGTCTTGTTCGAGGAGCGCGAGCTCCGCAGCTTGATCCACCACGTCGAGCAATTGCTGCTCGTCTCTCACTTGCCCCCGACCGAGTGCCACGCGGTCCGCAATTCGGCGCACAGTGGTCGCTACACGAACAATGAGTGGTTGCCCGGGTTCGTCAGGTTGACTTCCCACCTACTTGGTCCGTTCTCGCGTACTGAATGCGAGCACAAGATCGCGCTGCAGCCCAAACATCTCGGATTCTTCGTCGGGTGTGCCGTGGTCGAAGCCCAGCAAGTGGAGCATTCCGTGTACCACGAGCACCGTAAGCTCTTGCTCAAGGCTGTGTCCGGCCGCTTCCGCCTGGTACTCCGCAACCTGAGGGCAGACTACGATATCGCCGAGCAAACCCGCAGGCGTCTTCGAGTCGGGGCGACCCGGTCGCAGTTCATCCATCGGAAAACTCAGCACGTCGGTGGCGCCTGGCTCGTCCATCCACTGCACATGCAGCTGCTCGATCGCCGCCTCGTCAACGAACATCAGACTTAGCTCAGTGTCAGCGTGAACGAACATCGACTCAAGCACAAAGCTTACGAGACGCTGGAGTCGGGACTCGTCTACCTCGGTCCCGGACTCGTTGTTAACCTCTACGCTCATCACTTTGTCTTTCTCTGTGTTGTTCTTCGTCAAAGGCCGCATAGGCGTCTACGATGCGACCGACAAGGCTGTGCCGCACAATGTCATCAGCGGTGAGTTCTTGGAAATGGATGTCCTCGACATTCCTCAAGATTCTGCTGACAACACGCAGTCCGCTGAGTTTGGACGGCAAGTCGACTTGTGTGAGGTCGCCTGTCACGACCATCTTCGAGCCGTACCCGAGCCTGGTGAGGAACATCTTCATTTGCTCCGGAGTTGTGTTCTGTGCTTCATCGAGCACAATGAATGCCTCATTGAGCGTACGCCCGCGCATGTACGCAAGCGGAGCGACTTCGATGGTTCCATTTGCCAAGAGACGGGGAACAAGATCCTGCTCCATCATCGACCCAACCGCATCAAACAGTGGCCTGAGATAGGGGTCGATCTTCTCTTCGAGGCTGCCTGGGAGATACCCGAGCCGTTCGCCGGCTTCGACGGCAGGGCGTGTGAGTACGATCTTTGAGACTTCTCGGCGCTGCAGCGCTTGCACCGCCTTTGCCATCGCCAAGTACGTCTTTCCCGTGCCTGCGGGTCCGATTCCGAACACGACCGTGTTGCGTTCAATTGCGTCAACATACTTCCGCTGGCCCTGCGTTTGCGGCCTCACTGCGCTTCCACGAACGGTGAGAATCGGCTCGCTGAGAGTCACTGCGGCCCTGGGACCATTCCCCTCGCGAACCATGCGAGAGATTGAGCGAATATCGGTCTCCGACACCGATCCACTGCGACGGGCGAGCTCCAAGGTTTCTCGCACGACCTCTTCTGCGGCGCGTACTGCATGCATCTCGCCTCGAATCGTGAGGATCTCGCCTCGTACATGGAAACTCACACCAGGATGAGCGGTCTCGAGCTCTGAAAGCAGCTGCTCTCGATGCCCGAGAAAGGAGGATAGTTCGACCCCGCTGAGGGTCACAGTTCGTTGCAGCTCGGCCTCTGATGGAGTCGAGGAAACGCCCGGTTCAGAATCCAAGAAGTGAACGCTCCTCAAGGTTTGCGATGACGTGCGCGTGGACGTGGAAAATGGTTTGACCGGCGCTCGCGCCGTTGTTAAAGATAAGTCTGAATTCACCGTTCGCATGGTCAGCAGCAATCTGCTTTGCAACCTCAACCATCTCCGCGAGCAAGCTGGGATCACCCGCCGCAAGTTCTGTCACATTCTGATACTCCGAGGACTTCGGAACAATGAGCACGTGCACGGGAGCCTGTGGATTGATATCGGGGAACGCGATCACACGCTCTGTCTCTGCGAGCCTGTCGACGGGGATCTCACCCGACACAATTTTGCTAAACACGGTCTCTTCAGCCATGCACTTAGTCTACCTACCAGCGGCCGAGCTGGGTATTGAGAACCGCGAGAGCTGCTGGACCCGCCGAAGACGTACGCAGCACCGCTTCGCCGAGCACAAGCTTGTGGGCTCCTGCCGCAGCGAGCGCATCGAGTTCTCGCTCGCTGAGCCCTCCTTCTGGCCCCACAACGATGTACATGTCCCGATCCAACTCGGCTTCACGGCACCATTCGCTCAGTCGGCGATCGCCCCGCGGATGGAGTACGAGGAGGTGAGCTCGGTGAGCGAGCACGCAGAGCTCCTCGAGGGTCGTGAGCTCCCCCACCTCCGGGATCCACCCACGCATTGACTGCTTGGTCGCCTCACGAGCAATACGAGACCACTTCATTACGCCTTTCGCTGCTTTCTCGCCTTCCCAACGCGATACTGAACGATCGGCCTGCCACGGGATGACACCGTCGATTCCGAACTCGGTCGCTTGCTCGATCGCGCGATCGTCGCGATCGCCCTTCGCAAGAGCTTGCACGAGCAGCACTCTAGGTGCGGGTCTCGTCTGTTGGGTCACTGATTCGACACGCAGAGTGAATCGGTCTCGATCGACATGGGTCACTGTTCCTGCGACTACAAGACCGCGACCGTTTCCTATGAGTGTTCGCTCCCCCGCCCGCAATCGACTCACCCGAACAGCGTGTCGACCTTCATCGCCCGCAATGGTAATCGCGTCGCCCTCGGTGGCCCCGACAAGGGACTCATCGAGGTACATGTTCGCCATCGGTTACCCGAAGAATCGGTCGCGGAGCTTGCCGAAGAAGCTCTGCTTGAACTCACCGAAATGAGGAGCATCATCGGTGCGGAGCTGCGCCAATTGCTCGATGAGCGCGCGTTCTTTTCCGGAAAGCTTTGTCGGAGTGACCACCTGCATCGCAATCCTCAAATCACCCCGGGTAGTTGCTCGCAGGCCCTGAATACCGCGACCCTTGATCGAGATGAGATCGCCCGGCTGCGTGCCCGCAGGAATCTCCACAGTCACTGATCCATCGAGCGAATCAAGCGTGGCTTCAGTGCCAAGTATCGCATCGGTCATCGAGACCTTCATCGTGCTGAGTAGGTCGTTGCCGTCTCGGCTGAACGTGTCATTGTGTTCAACGCGAAACTCAATGAACAGGTCACCGTTGGGGCCACCAAACGGCCCCACTTCGCCGCCTCCACGCATCTGCATACGGGTACCGGTATCGATTCCTGAAGGAATGTCTACCTTCAGACTGCGCCGCTCGCGCACGCGCCCCTTGCCCGCACACTGTGTACACGGCGTCTCGATGATCGAACCGTACCCCTGGCAACTGCCGCAGGGGTGCATCGTCACCACGTTGCCGAACAGTGAGCGTACTTCTCGCTGCACCTGGCCTTGACCGCGGCACACGTCGCAGGTCACCGGATGGGTGCCCGGCTGGCAGCCGCTACCTTCACAGGTACCGCACAGCACAGCGGTATTGATCGAGACCTCGCGTTGCACACCGAAAATCACTTCGTCAAGCTTCACATCGACACGAATGAGTGCGTCTTCGCCACGCTCATGACGCGATCTTGGTCCCCTCGCTCCGCCACCAAAGCCGCCACCACCGAAGAACGTCTCGAAGATGTCACCGAAACCGCCCATGCCACCAGCCTGGCCGCCGCCCATGTCGTAGCGCTGACGCTGTTCTGGGTCGCTGAGCACATCGTAGGCGTGCGTCACGTCTTTGAATCGCTCTGCGGCCTCTTCGCTCGGGTTCACATCCGGATGAAGTTGCCTCGCGAGCTTTCGATACGATTTCTTGATCTCTTCGAGGCTCGCTTCGCGTGAAACGCCGAGCGTCTCGTAGTGATCTGCCACAGTGGTACTCCTAGGTATTCAGTAAATTTCAGTGAGTCGCGGATCGAGGAATGGGCGCTAGCCTGCCTCGCACAAAAGTTTGCTGAGGTATCTCGCAACCGCACGAACGGTTGAGATATTCCCTGCGTAGTCCATTCGGAGCGGGCCGATCACGCCGACACGCGACGAACCCTGTTCTTCGTAGTTTGTCGCGAGAATTGACGTGCTCGAGAGTCCGTACGCCTCGTTCTCCCGACCGATAGAGGCCGCGATCTCACGCTCATCTTGAACGAGCTCGTCAAACAGTCTGAGGAGCGTCACCTGTTCCTCGATCGCGGCAAGTACTGCCGGCAGAGACCCGACGAACTCCCCAGGCCTCGTAAGGTTCGCTGCGCCGGCAACGGCCATGCGATCGCTTCGGTTCGCCCGAAGCTGACTCGTGACGACCTCAAGCACACGCAAGATCAGACCCGTGTCTTCGGGCGCCGCCCAAGCATCGACGCTCTCTGCGAGATCGGCGATCGCTCGGTCTGCACGGTCGATATCGAGACCTACCACGGTGCCAGCGATGCGCTCGCGAAGACCACTCACCCACGCCTCCGTGACGAGCGCCGCGGGGAGGATTGCGGTTTGTTGCTCGACCACTCCGTTGCCGAGAATCAAGACCGAAAGCACCCGATTCTCGCCGAGCGTGACGAGGTCAATATGTCGGACCGCGGTACCGCGCAGGGAGGGATACTGCACGACAGCCACCTGATTGGTGAGTTGAGAAAGCAAGCGAACGGTTCGGGCCATGACGTCGTCAAGGTCACTCGATTCGCCGAGAAATCGTTCGATCGCGGTGCGTTGTGCGGAAGAAAGTGGACGCAGGCGCGCCAGTGTATCGACGTAGAGTCGGTATCCCTTGTCAGTGGGCACGCGGCCCGACGAGGTGTGGGTCTGCGCGATCAGTTCGTCTTCCTCAAGCAACGCCATGTCGTTGCGGATCGTAGCCGCTGAGACGCCAAAACTGTGACGCTCGACAATCGACTTGGACCCGACTGGCTCATTTGAAGCGACGAAGTCACTCACAATCGCATGGAGCACGGCGAGACTGCGCTCCGAAACCATAACGCACCTCCCGTTTGGCACTCGAACCCAATGAGTGCCAGTCTAACTCAGGATTCTGTTGATCACAGTGTCCGCAAGCAGCCTGCCACGGAGCGTTGGCACGATTCGCGGTCTGGATCCACCACTCCCGAGTGCCGCTCGCCCATCAATGAGACCATCGGCGATGAGGGCGGGAATCGCGTCCCGCTCGGTGTCGTCGAGCACTTCAATCGCCAGCCCATCGGAGATGCGAGTCTCAAGCAGTACTCGCTCGCTGTGCTGTGCGTAGTCACTAAGCGCCTCACGCGCATGAGCCGGGGATAGGCCAGCGGCGATCCGCTCTGCAAATGCGCGGGGATGCTTCACATTCCACCAGCGAAGCCCCCCAATGTGGCTGTGAGCACCAGGACCGGCACCCCACCAGTCCTCACCCGTCCAATAGGCCAGGTTGTGCCGCGACCTCGTCGACCGTGATCGTGACCAATTACTGATCTCGTACCAATGAAACCCTGCCGCGGCGAGCTTGCGATCAGTGAGCTCATACATTTCGGCGTGCAGATCGTCATCTGGCTCAGCGACCTCGCCCCGGCGAATCTGTGACGCGAGTTTCGTGCCGCTTTCCACGATGAGCGCGTATGCGGAGAGGTGGTCTGGGTCGCACGCCAGAGCCGCATCTACGGATCGCTCCCAGTCTCCGAGCGATTCTCCCGGTGTGCCATAGATGAGGTCAAGGCTCACCTGAAGGCCAACGTTTCGTGCCCACTCAACGACGAGCGGCACACGCTCAGGGGTGTGCGTTCGATCGAGGACACGCAGTACGTGAGGAACAGCCGACTGCATTCCGAAGCTCACTCGCGTGAACCCAGCATCGGCCAGTGTGCGCAGATACTCCTCATCGACTGAGTCGGGGTTTGCCTCGGTGGTAACCTCTGCGTCTGCCTCAAGCCCCCACTCGTCTCTAATACGAGCCAAGACGTCGGCCAAATCTTTGGCTGGCAAGAGCGTCGGGGTGCCTCCCCCAAAGAACACAGTCGATACTTTGCGCTCGGGAAGGCCGGCCTCTCGCATCACGTTTGCCCCGAAACTGAGTTCGGCAGCCGCCTCTCTGGCGTACCCAGCCTGACTCGCGCCGCCGCCCAGTTCACTCGCGGTGTAGGTGTTGAAGTCACAATACCCACAGCGCACACGGCAGTAAGGAACGTGCACGTATATTCCGAACTTGCGTTGGTCTGCTCCAGAAACCACGCTCAGCGGAAGCTTCCCATCTGCCGGAGCAGGATCTCCCTCAGGAAGTGCACTTGGCACGTCTAAGCGCCCGATTGGTCATCTGCGGGCAGATCACTCTGATCGGTCTCGTCCGTCGGTTTCGCGCCCCCATTACGAAGCGCGGCTCCTGGTGCGAGAGCCTGCAAAAATGCTTGAGCTTGCGCAATGGCTTCTTTGACCTTCGCACGTTGCTTGAGCCCCGCAGTGAGTCCGGAATCCCGCTGGAACGTGAATCCCCGCGCCACCGCCCAGACCGTGCTATCGTCACGGATTTCAACGGTGAGTTGTTGCTCACCGTATCCGGCAACCTCATCGCGGTCTCCCCACGCGAAACCCAGTCGGTTTGTTTCATTCACCGTGGTAACGACGAGGATGCGCCTGGGGTCTTTCCCCTGAGAGACGAATGAGGCAGTGGTGCCAGCAAGCAAATACGCCTCACCCTCCGGAGTGAAAAGTTCTTCGCGCGCAGCGCCCAGTTCCGGCGTGCCCGCCTCGGTGAAGTGCACGCCGGGGTACTCGCTTGGTTCACCGGGATCGATATCCACCACCTCGACGCCAGCAACCCGCTGAGCACCCCAGGTCATGAGAAGATTCGCGGCAGTGAGGAACCGTTCGGTCCCGCTCCCAAGTTGCAGCGCCTCCTCATACGGCGTGCTCTCTGCAGGCGGAAACCTGAGCAGGTCTGGCGCAGACGAAGCGCCGATAGCAGCGTAGGCAACGGGCATATTGGAGTAATTCGAGCGACGCGGCCCCGGGGTTTCAGCACTCATTTCTTCGACGCTTCCTTCCCCTCGACATCACCAGAAAGCGCGGCGATGAAGGCTTCCTGCGGCACCTCGACGCGGCCGACCATCTTCATGCGCTTCTTGCCCTCCTTCTGCTTTTCAAGGAGCTTACGCTTACGACTAATGTCACCGCCATAGCATTTTGCGAGCACGTCCTTGCGAATGGCCCGGATCGTCTCACGAGCGATCACACGCGCACCAATGGCGGCCTGGATCGGCACCTCGAACTGCTGGCGGGGAATGAGCTTTCGCAGCCGTTCAGTCATCATTGTGCCGTAGTGATAGGCGTTATCTCGGTGCACGATCGCGCTAAAGGCGTCGACTTTGTCGCCCTGGAGCAGAATATCTACCTTCACGAGGTCAGCTTCTTGCTGCCCGCTCACCTCGTAGTCAAGGCTTGCGTACCCCTGCGTGCGGCTCTTCAAATGATCGAAGAAATCGAACACGATCTCGCCCATCGGAATGTTGTACCTGAGCTCGACGCGCTCCCCGAGATACTCCATTCCGAGCAGGCTCCCACGGCGGGACTGGCACAGTTCCATGATCGTGCCGACATAGTCTTTCGGTGCAAGTATCGCTGCGCGAACCATCGGCTCGCGCACGACGTCAATCTTTCCATCCGGGTACTCGGAAGGATTCGTCACCACGACCTCGGTCCCGTCTTCCTTCACGACCTCATAAATCACGCTCGGTGCGGTCGCGATCAAGTCGAGGCCAAATTCACGACGCAACCGCTCACTGATGATCTCAAGGTGCAACAGACCCAGGAACCCGCAGCGGAACCCGAACCCGAGCGCGACTGACGTCTCGGGTTCGTACTGGAGCGCGGCGTCAGAGAGCTTGAGCTTATCGAGCGCTTCACGAAGCACCGGGTAATCCGACCCATCGAGCGGGTACAACCCCGAGAACACCATCGGCTTTGGGTCGGTGTAACCGGGCAGCGCCTCAGCCGCACCGCGAAGTTTCGTGGTGATGGTGTCGCCAACCTTCGACTGGCGCACGTCTTTCACACCGGTGATCAGGTACCCAACTTCTCCGACGGCGAGGCCCTCAGTGGGCGTCGGCCCGGGTGACGACACGCCGATCTCAAGCGCCTCGTGCTCGGTGCCAGTCGACATCATCTGAATCTTCTCGCGCGGCGTGAGCTTCCCGTCGACCATTCGCACGTAGGTCACGACACCGCGGTACGGATCATAGACGGAGTCGAAGATCATCGCGCGCGGGGGCGCGTCTGCGACCCCGACCGGAGCGGGAATCCGGGCAACCACGAGGTCGAGAAGCTCCTCGACACCAGCGCCTGTTTTGCCCGAGACCTTGAGAATGTCATCGGGATCCCCACCAATGAGATCAGCAATCTCTCTGGAGACCCGCTCAGGGTCGGCCGCCGGAAGGTCGATCTTATTCAGCACGGGAATGATCTCAAGATCGTTCTCCATAGCGAGATACAGATTCGCAAGCGTCTGCGCTTCAATGCCCTGCGCCGCATCGACTAAGAGAATCGCGCCCTCACAGGCCGCAAGCGACCTGGAAACCTCGTAGCTGAAGTCAACGTGACCCGGCGTGTCAATCATGTTGAGCGCATAGTCGACACCCTCGCTCTGCCAATGCATGCGCACGGCCTGCGACTTGATGGTGATTCCGCGCTCACGCTCGATATCCATGTTGTCGAGGTACTGTGCTCGCATGTCTCGGTCGGATACGGTGCCGGTGACCTGGAGCATGCGGTCGGCAAGCGTCGACTTGCCGTGGTCGATGTGCGCGATGATGCAAAAGTTGCGTATTCTCGCGGGTTCGGTCGAAGCCGGTTTCGGTGGGGTTACACTGCGTGGAGACATTACCCTCCAGTATCCCATGATCAGGGCCTCAGTTATTCCGCATTTACCAAGTGGATCACGCTATGTGTCGCGCGTGTCGATGACACTCAGCAGTGCGAGCAATACGAGTTTCTGATAAAGTTGATTCTTGGCTTGCGTGTGGTTCAGACCACACATCCCGCGAGGTGCCCTCTCTCACCGAACGGAACATCCCGTCAACCTGTATCAAAAGGACACTATTTAACGTGGCAAACATTAAGTCGCAGATCAAGCGCATCAAGACCAACGCCAAGGCTACCGAGCGCAATAGGGCGTACAAGAGCGAACTTCGCACCCTCGTTCGCAAGACTCGCGAGGCAATCGCGGCCGGCGACAAGGCTACCGCTGAAGCAAACCTCAAGGTTGCTACTCGCAAGCTCGACAAGGCCGTGTCGAAGGGCGTCATCCACAAGAACCAGGCAGCTAACCGCAAGTCGAAGATTGCTGCACAGGTCGCTGCGATCTAAGTTTTAGCTTGAAGAATGGCCCCGCTTCGGCGGGGCCATTCTTGTTTGTACCGACTTATCCGCCCTATGCCGACTTATCGGTGTTCACGGCCACGCTGAGCCACGAATGAGACAAATCGCTCCATCGCATAGTCAGGGTCACGACTTCCACCTTTGAGTTTCAGCTCGGTCTCCGCAGCGAGGTCGATCGCTCGAGCAAGGTCGCTCTCCTGCCACCCGCGAATGTCTTTCATCGCGCGATCCACCATCCACGGCGCCATGCCAAATTGTTTCGCAAGCTGCGCGCTCGAGCCGTGCGCACCAAACACCCGGGCCATTCCGCGCAATTTCATGTTCAGCGCAGCCAGGATTGGAATCGCCGGGGTACCTGACAAAATCGCCTGTCTGAGCAGCACAAGAGCATCCGACCGCTTACCTGCGATTGCCGCATCAGCAACCTTGAATCCACTCGCCTCAACCCGCCCCTCAGTGGCGCGATTCACCGACTCTTCGGTGACCTGAGTTCCTGAGTCAGAAACAAGCTGAGCACACGCGCCTGCGAGCTCCGACACACTCCCAGAGGCGTACGCCGCGGCAAGCATGCGCACAGCACCCGGCGTGGCTTGCGCTCCAAGTCTCCTCAGCTCGCCCTGCGCAAATGTAAGCCGCTCCTGGTCCTTCTTGAGTTCCGGACACGGAATCTCGATTGCCCCGGGCGTCTTCCGCACGAGGTCGAGCAAACCTTTTCCTCGCTGCCCGCTTGTATGTCGAAGCACCAATGTGGTGTCATCTGCGAACTCACCCACGTATCGTTTCGCATCTTCAATGAACGCGTCTGACGATTTCTCTACCCCCGAGACACGAATAAGGCGAGGTTCAGCGAAGAGCGAGGGGCTCGCGATAGTAAACAGTTCGCCCGCACCGTAAGACGCTGCGTCGATGTCGTGCACTTCGAGTTCAGCATGCGCCTCACGTAGAAGTTCGCGAATGCGCTGTGAGGCGCGATCGGCGAAGAACTCTTCCGGCCCCGAGACCAGCACCACAGGCGCGGGCGTCACATCCGTCCAATCGAGCTTCGGAATCTTATGCACTGCCACGCAATTACCTTACCGGCTTCCACCGACAGGCCCTGAGTCCCTCACCCCGCTCGCCCCGCAGCCCAGGCTTCGAGCCGTCCGCCCTGGCCGACACGGAGAGCGACCGAACCCGACGCATCTGTCCTGAGCACCGATGTGCCCATAAGCTCGAGTCTCTCGATGAGTGACTCATTCGGGTGGCCATATCGATTCTCCCCCACAGAGATCAGGGCAACCGAAGGATCGAGTTGCTCATATAGGCCAAACGCCTGGTCACTTGAGCCATGATGCGCAACCTTCACGACATCAGCCTCGAGCGCCGGGTACTCTCTCACAAGCCAGTTCTGCTCGTCCTCCCCCGTGTCTGCGAGCAGCACCAGACTAATACCGGCAACGGTCACGCTCAGCACAAGACTTGCCGCGTTCGTGTCGGCGGGCACTCCCTCTGAACTTGGTCCAATAACCTGCCATCTCAGCCCCGCATCAGAAGCGCCCATTCCCGGGGCACCGGTCTGGGGTTCAATGCCTGACGCCCTGAGTTGCGTCTCGAGTGGCCGAGTCTCTGCTTGCTCCCGAGTAGGCGGCGCGATGATCACGCTCTCTGTTCTTCGCAACACTACAGAGAGTGCGCCGACATGGTCCCTATCGTCGTGCGTGAGAACCAAGAGTGATACATCTCTCACCCCGAACAGGTCGAGACAGGAGCCAAGGAGTTCGGGATCATCGCCCGTGTCAATAAGCATCACCTCGCTCGCGTTCTTCGGGTCACGAAGCAGAATCGCGTCACCCTGCCCGACGTCACAGGTCACCATAAACCAATCGTTTGGAACTCCGAGACGCATCGATATCGGAACGATCGCGGCAACTGCGACGAGGACACCAGCTGCAACTGCCGACACAACCTGCAACACCAGCCGCAACGAGAGTGGCCCCTGAGCGATCTCGCGCCAGGGGCCAAAGTACTCCAAACGTTCGCCGATCCCGGTCGCGATACGCCCAGAACGCAACAGGGTAGCTATACCGAGTAACCCTTCAACGCTGGCAAGCAGAATAGCTCCACCCCACCCTTCGGGC
>JBEBUJ010000002.1:0-99996 GCA_040393365.1 Leucobacter denitrificans | reverse complement strand
GGAAGCTGTTGCTGGTCGCCGAGCAGCAGGAGTCGCGTGGCAGACACAGAAGCCGCAATTGTAGGTGCCAGCGAGAATTGCCCCGCTTCATCGATGACCAGCAGGTCCAGGCTTCGTCTCGCTACCCGGTCGGGGTGAGCGAAGTCCCAGGCTGTGCCTCCGATGACCGCTCCTACACCTTCGTGCTCATGCAAAAAGCGTGCATGACCGTTTGCTCTCAGCACGGAATAGCCAGGCGCCTGCGCGTCATCTTCAAGCTTGCCACCCTGCGGAACCTTCGCCACCCTCGACGGTTCGAGCCCCGCTCGCACAACAGCCTCAAGCACATTCTCAACGACCTTGTGCGACTGTGCGACCACTCCGACTCGCCACCCGTGCGACTCCACGAGCATTCGAATGACCCGTGCGGCGAGATACGTTTTACCGGTACCAGGAGGGCCCTGCACCGCAAGCGATGAGTGATCGAGCCTGAGCAAGCTCGACGTCACTGCCCCTATAACCCGGTGCTCTTCGTCGCCGCCTGATCGAAGCGCTTCGTCTGTTTGTGGATCAACAAGGGCGTCACCACCCGAAAGCATTGGCTTTGCGCGAGTGAGCAGTTCGTACACCGGGTCTCTGAACCGTACGCCGGAAGTAGCAGTAGCAGCCAGTTGCCGCCCCCAATGTTCGATGGCTGGCTTCTGCTGACCGGCGTTCGGTGGGGGCCCCGGTGTGATCGCAATTGGCAACCTATCGAAACGATCGGGTGCATTACCGAGCGACTCCTCGATTGTCACTCCGTCGTCGTGTCGCTCGACGATTCTGACCTGACGGGAGGCTCGCGCACCCGGCTCACCACGATGAGGGAACGGTGCGGGCAAGTCGTACATCGCAAAGACCTGAGTGCCAGGCTTCAGCGAGCTTCCCGGGGCGATTGTGCCGGTGAGCCTGACCGTGCGTTTCTCGCTGCGCGCGCGATACGGCTTATGCCAGTCTTCTTCGACATAGCTCGCCTCGGGTTCCACCACTACGACATCTCGCGTGTCAGCCCAGTCCTCGATCGGGTCGGTCTGTCTTGCAAAGTGGGCCCACCAGAACGATTTCTGTTCACGGGAGTGATAGTCGATAGCGCTCGATGCCAGCTTGAGCGCCGTGCGCGCAGCTGGTTCATCCGCGACGTCAGCAAGGCTGAGAAGCTCGGCGCCGATCGCGCTGAGTTCAATTGGTGGATCCTCAGAGCGATCCGCAACTGCGGCCTGAAACGGTTCAACGGCGTACTCGCGAGCGATGTCGAGTAACCAGTCACGCAACCGAAGCGTCGATAGGCAGTCATATTTGTTGTAGTCGGCGATCGCGTCGAGCCTCAGCTGCCCCTCGCGCTTTACCTCCGGCAGGCCCGAGCGCAGCTGTTCGCTCGCCTCGGCGAACTCGACCACAGACTGCGCACCGCTCGTCACCCCCGCTTCGTCGCGAAGCTCTGCCCCCATGTACAGCGGCTCAAGCTTCTTGATCGAGTACGAGCGGGAACCCACCCGGAGTGCACGCCGCACGATCGGATAGAGGTCAACCAGCACGTGTTCGCGAAGCAGCTCGTCGACCTCCGCCTCACAGACCCCGTGGCGCGCGGCAATCGACAGCAGGTGAGTGCGCTCATACGAGGCGTAGTGGTATATGCGCATGCCCGGAAATCTGCGTCGTCGTTCCCGAACCAACGCTATGAATGTTTTCAGAGCCTCCCGCTCTTCGCTCAGCGAGTGCGCCCAAATCGGAGTAAACGACTCATCATCGTCAACCATGCCGAACAGGTAATCAAGATTCCATTTCGCGATGCCGTCGTCGCCCGTTTCGCGATAGAACGGGTCACCCTCGAAGTCGAAGAACAGGTCACCTGGGTTCGGCCGCGGAATCGCAGCGAGCTCGTGAGGCGCAATCACCCGAAACGGTGGCGGCGCGCCAGACTCTGCCGCGACCTGCACTGCGGCCTGCAGGGCAAGCCGATGAAACACTGCGCTCGTCATTCCGTGCGCTGGCGACTGCTCGATCTGATCTACCTGCACCGCGACCGCATCCAGCGTCGTGAGCCCGGCGGCGCGCAAGGCGTTGCGTTGCCGCAGAGTGACGCCGGCAATCAGTAGCGGGTCTCTCGTGCGCACCACCTCAGGCTCGCACACCTCGCACCGCCCACACATCGCGATACCCTCATCATCCCAACCGATCGGCGAAGCGCTTTCCCGAGTGCCATCATCGCCGACGGCACCAAAACGCTCAAGCAATATCTCGTGCAGTCTCGCCCGGCGCTTACGAAACACCGGCGCGATGTCGTCTATGCGATGGGTGGATCGCTCACCGCTCCCGAGTATGAGCGTCGCTTCTCGTGCGACTGGCACCCCGATCCGCTCGAGCTGTTCGGCATATGCCGCGAGCTGCATGAGCGCGGTAACTTTTGCTCGCCTCGCAAGTTTCGTATCTTGCACCTCGTACTCGCCACTCGGCAGCAACGCAAGAAAGTCGGCGAAGCCGATGAAGCCGATAGCAGGTTCGTTCTCGGCGGATCGCGGTCGCTGGGCGGGATCGAAGAAGGTCGCCTGAAAGACGATCTCAGCGCATCCGTGGAGCGCATCCTGAGTGAGCGAAGCGACCTGCTCGAGAGCATCCGGATCCATCGATTCCGGTCTCGGGATCATCACGACCCCGCCCGGTTCCCCGGCAAGGCCGTCGCCAAACGCTGACCGTAACCGGGCGAGTTCCGCCTCCTCGTGCACGTCCCCGAGTGCGCCCGCTCTCGCAAGCATTGGATCGTCATCTGCAGGCACCAGAACCGCACGACCGAGCTTCTCATCAACCCTTCGGAGAAAGGCGAACTCGCAGGCACTCGCGGCGGTGAGATCGCTCGCGCTCGTAACGATGAGCGGGCCCGCCGCCGTTTCCCGTACGAACATCGCATTCCTTCCGACTGAGAGCGGATTCAGAAGATCTGGTATCCACACCTGCACGCTACCGCGTACCACCGACGTTGATCGAAATTCAGGAGCACTCACTAAACTTTTACACTGCGTTCCGCTAGACTGACACAGTTGGCGCTTGAACGTGCCATGCGTCGCACTCACCGCACCGCCCGCTCGCACAGAGCCTGGGCGCCGTTCGGCCCGATCCGCGGCGAACGGTTGCGCGATCCCGCGCACTCGACACCCGGCAATGCCACGCCCTCGCGAGCCTCGAACTCGCCGACTGAATTGGTGCGTGCCTGCCACCACTATGAAAGGTCCCAGTGACCGAAGCAACATCTCAGTCCACTCAGACATTCGCCGATCTCGGCGTGCCCGCACCCATTGCACACGCACTCGAGAAGAACGGCAAGACCGAACCATTCCCAATTCAGCGCGACACGCTGCCCGACACACTCAAGGGGCGTGATGTACTTGGGCGCGGTCGCACCGGATCTGGCAAGACCATTGCCTTCGGGATCCCACTCGTCGCGAACCTCGCAGGAGGCGAGGCCGGCATCGCTGCACACGAAGCGGCGAAGAAGCGGAGGCCTTCGCGGCCGCGCGGCATCGTGCTCGCGCCGACCCGCGAACTCGTCAGCCAGATCGCCGAGACCATCAAGATGCTCGGCGACCCAGCGGGCATCAAGGTCACCACGATCTTCGGCGGCATCCCGCAGCGCCGACAGGAGGCAGCCCTCGAAGCTGGCGTCGATATCGTCGTGGCCGCTCCTGGGCGCCTCGACGACCTCATGCGCCAGGGCGTCATCAGCCTCGACGGCGTCGAGATCACCGTACTTGATGAGGCCGACCACATGGCAGATATGGGATTCCTCCCGGTCGTGACCCGCATCATGAACAAGACCCCGAAGCAGGGTCAGCGGCTGCTCTTCAGCGCGACGCTCGATAACGGCGTTGACAACATCGTGAAGAAGTACCTGAGCGATCCGGTGCTGCACTCGGTTGACTCGGCAGAGTCCCCTGTGCCGCAACTCACGCACCACGTATTCGAGGTCGCAGGTAAGGGGCAGAAAGACGCACTCATCGAGGCACTCGCCTCAGGCACCGCGCGCCGAATTCTCTTCACTCGCATGAAGCACCAGGCCAAGAAGCTTGCGAAACAGCTCACCGCAGCGGGCATTCCCGCGGTCGAGTTGCAGGGCAATCTTTCTCAAAACGCTCGCGACCGCAACCTTGCAGAGTTTGTCTCGGGAGACGCACGCGTGCTCGTTGCGACCGACGTTGCGGCGCGAGGCGTGCACGTCGACGGGGTCGATCTCGTCGTGCACATCGATCCACCCGTCGAACACAAGGCGTACCTACATCGCTCGGGTCGCACTGCTCGCGCAGGCAACGAGGGCGATGTCGTCACCATCGTGCTGCCCGAGCAGCGTGGCGAGATGAAGCAGCTCATGCGTGCGGCAAAAATTCGGGTGACGCCACTCCAGGTTGACCCGATGTCGTCAAATGTCTCGCGCGAGGTGCTCGATCTTATTGGTGAGGTCGCGCCGCGAGTCGATCCGAAGCTGACCGAGAAGCGACGCGCCGAGGCGCAGGCTGCACAGCAGCGAGCGGCCGGGCACAATCCCGCGGGGCAGGGTCAGTCGTCTGGCGCCAACGCGAAGCGCAAGCGATCACGCGGTCGTGGCGGTCGCGGTGGTGGATCGGGACAAGCCCCCGCAAGTTCACAGCAGCGCGGCGGCCAGCGCGGCTCCGGCGGGCGTGGCTCCGGCCAGCGCGGCTCGGGCCAGCGCGGCTCCGGCGGACGCTAGAATAAGGCAGAATAGAAGCATCTGCGACGACCTAGCCGCACGTACCCAGACTTCCGAGGAGAGACCGTGAAGATTCGCACCCGCATCGCCACTGCAGTGACCGTCGCATTGGCGACTGTGTTCGTTGGCGCACCCGCATTCGCCTCAGAAGAGGGTGAGCGAATCGATACGCTCGCTGAGTTCTCGTCGGCAGGCCAGCCGGTCGACGTTCTCGCGATCTCGATTGTCGGCATTGTGTTGCTCGCGGTCGTGCTCATTGGCTCGACCCTGGTCGGCAACCTCTTCGAGAAGAAGAACTAACTCACTTACGCAAGAACGGGCGGGTGCGACAGTGTCGGTACCCGCCCGTTCTTGCGTTCCCGGCGAAGTTTGGCCTAGCTAGTTTGCGCTCGCGGTGAGCGGATCGCGCACCACCCGGAATGTCGCGACGAGCGGGTCGGCGGCCCCGCGCACGAACCCTGTGGGTGACGCCGCGACCGCCTGCAAGAACGTCACGGTCTCCTCCGTAATCTCCTCACCGGGAACGAGATTCGGAATGCCTGGTGGGTACGCAGCCAGCGTATCTGCCGAAATCTGCCCAATCGCTTGGTGCGCGGTCACGACAATACTCTCGGCGAAATACGCTGAGCGGGGCAGCATGCGAAGCGTTCCGGCTTCTGGAAGCTCGGGAAACGCTGTGGCGTTGCCTTCGGTCACGCCCGCGGTGTCACCGTTGCCGTTACCGACACCGCGCAGCCGATCGGCCTCAGCGGCGACATCCTCGAGTGCCTGCATGGCTCGGTCAATGTCGGGTGAGGCAAGCGCGCCGATGACCGCAACAATCGCGGTCGCCGTCGACATTTCGAAGTAGACACCGTGCTCGGCGATCACCCGGTCCCGCACCCAGTGCCCGCTCTGACCAAGTCTTGAGACGTCGATGGGAATGCGCAGCGGATCTGTAGCGACAATGTCTGGGAACTCGCTAAACCCATCGCTAATCACCGAATAGTGGTCGCTCAATCTCAATCGATCGCAAAATTGCTCAGACAAGCGGATCGCGCGGCCAATCTCATCGTGTTTGTTCATCAGCGCGTGGCGCGCCGCATCGAGTGAGCCCATAAGAATCGCACTCGCCGAGGTTGACGAGGTCATCGTGTACGAGCGTGCGACGAGCGATTCGAGCCGATCCGCAAATTCTGTATCGCCAAGATGCAGCATTGCAGATTGCGTGAGCGAGCCGGCAAGTTTGTGCGTGCTCGAAATGACAAGGTCAGCGCCCAACCGTGCTGGCGATTCGGGCAGATCCTCGTGGAATCCAAAGTGTGCGCCCCAGGCCCCATCGACGATGAGAGCCGCGCCGTGGCTGTGCGCAACACGAGCGAGCCCCTCGACGTCGGCGGTAGATCCGAAGTAGCTCGGCGAGACGACATAGACGCTCTGTACTTCGCGCCCTGACTCGGCTTCGATCGCGAGCGCTTCGCCGAGGGCCTCGGGAGTGAGTCCGTGGGCGATACCGTGTTCATGGTCGACATTCGGGGCAACGAACGCTGGGATCAGACCCGCGAGCAGCACGCCGTCGGTGAAACTCGAGTGCGAGCTTCGCTGCATGAGCACCCGCTCGCCGAGTCCTCTCGCCGCAAACGCGGCGGTGCGGTTGCCCTGCGAAGCCCCATTGGTCAAAAACCAGGTGCGCCGTGCGCCCCAAGCCTCGGCAGCGAGCCGCTGCGCCTGCACGAGCGGAGAGTCGCTTCCGAGGTCGATCCCGTCGAGCATGAGTGGTACATCAAGCTGCACCAGGCGCTCGCCAAACACCTGAGCAAGGTGGTCACCACCCGCATGAGGAGAACACCCGTGACCAGGCACCATGAGGCTCTGCGGGTTCGCATCAGCGAAACGTTGGAGCGCCTCCGTGTAGGGCGCAACACGCTGAGATACCTGGGTGTCAGTGAGCATAGTTCTATCGTTACCCGGTGGATCGGCGTAGAGAACCCCCAGATCCGCTCCTTGGCGACATATACTCTATGGAACACCGAGTGATCGCTGTCACCCGGGTCTCAGCTATTTCGGGAGCACAATGATCGACCTCAGGCAGTTGCAGGCGTTGAGCGCGGTAGCAGAGGAGGGATCGGTCGCCCGAGCAGCGGTGCGTCTCGGGTGGAGCCAGCCCACGGTTGACTATCACCTGAAAAACCTCGATCGCCTTGTTGGCACCGAGCTCACCGCACGAAGTACGCGCGGCAGTCGTCTCACCACGGCGGGGCAGCTCATGCTCGAACGCGGCGAAGAGATTCTGGGACTCGCTGACCGCACACTCACAGACGTTCGGGATCTCGCCGAACTCGGTCATATCCGGCTGAGATTCGGCATCTTCCCCTCTGCCGCGGCGAGGCTGCTCCCAGGTATTGCACTGCGACTCGGCGAGCTCGGCATTGAACTCGATGCAACCCTCGAGGAGGTCATGCCCCTGGTTGCGGGCGTGAACCAGCACACTCTCGACGCCGCACTTATCTACGCGGCAGGTGGCTACGACCTCCCCCTGCGATCAGAGGTGCACACAACACACGTGTTCACTGACCCCATGCTCCTGGCACTCCCTGCTCACCACGAGCTCGCAGGGGCCCCGCGTTTCGACATTGATACCCTCCTCACACTGCGAGGCGAGAACTGGGTGATGGGATCCACCCCGGGAGACACGCTCGACGACCTCGTGCGAGAAATGTACGCGGCGACCGGAAAGGAACCAACCGTCGCGATTCGTACTGATGACTACGCTGTCGTACTCGCGCTCATCGCGGCAAACTTGGGGGTCGCACTTGTGCCTACCCTGCTCCAGGGGCTCGCACCCGAAGGCGTTGTGCTCAGGCCGATTGTCGATGAACGCTTTACCCGCGAACTGCTGCTCGCTGCGCCAGCGGGGCCAGGAGGCCCGAGCACCGCCGTGCGGCAGTTGGCCGAGGCAGTGCGACGGTCAATCTCAGCGCTGAACTAGACGACTTCGGTCGTTAAGCCGCCGGGAGCCGCAGGAGACTCCTGCTCCTCCCGAATGAAGATCGCGACCACAGCCCCCGCACACGCGACTGCTCCGCCGAGGAAGAATGCCACACTCGTGCCGTGGGCAAGCGCTGAGCTTCCGACGGCATCAGGAGATCCGGCGAAGCCGACTGAGACGAGGGTCATGATCGTGACGAAGAGGGCTGTTCCTGCGGCGCCGGAAACCTGTTGAACGGTCGAGATCAGCGCACTGCCGTGCGAAGCAAGGTGGAGGGGTAGCGATCCAAGAGATACTGAGAAAACCGGGGTGAACACCCCCGCGAGCCCGATACTCAGCAGCAAGTGTGTGCCGACCACCTGCCAGATGCTCGTTGACTCTCCCATGAGCCCCATCGCTGCGAGCGCTACAGCGGTGATGAAGGCGCCCGGAATAAGCATCGGGCGAACACCGTGGGCGTCGATAACTCGACCGACGAGTGGACCGAGCAGTCCCATGAGCAGGCCCCCGGGGAGCAGCACGAGCCCAGCCTCAATTGGCTTGTACCCGAGCACATTCTGCAGATAAATCGGGAGCAGAATGAGCGAACCGAACAGCGCCATCGAGCTGCAGATCAGCAACACTGTTGAAAGCGCATACGGGCGGCTGCGGAAGGTTCGAAGGTCAAGAAGAGCGCGGTCCTCGCGCTGCAACGAGATCTGCCGCCAGACGAACAGCCCGAGCGCAATAACTCCAATGATGACCGGGATCACCGGCTCTACAAATTGCTCGCCGTTCGCCGCGGCACCAGCCTCGCTCAGGCCAAAAACAAGCCCGCCAAACGCGAGTGCCGATAATACCACCGAAAGTACATCGATCCGCACGATCTTGCGAATACCAACGTTGGGCATACGCGCTGAGCCCAGCACGAGCGCGATGATCGCGATCGGCAGCACGAGCAAGAAGAGCCAACGCCAGCTGAGTACCTCGAGAATAAGCCCCGCGATCGTCGGCCCAAGAGCCGGAGCTACCGACATCACGATCGCGATGCGGCCCATGAGTTGTCCGCGAAGCTGCGCTGGAACGAGCGTCACCACCGTGGTCATGAGGAGTGGGAGCATGACCGCGGTGCCAGAGGCCTGCACAATGCGACCAACAATGAGCAGCCCGAGTCCCGGGGCGATCGCAGAGATGAGCGTGCCAAGGCTAAAGAGTGACATGGCTGCGATAAAAAGAGTACGCGTTCGAACGCGCTGAATGAGCATTCCCGTAATCGGAATCACCACGCTCATGGTGAGAAGGAACGCTGTGGTGAGCCATTGCCCCTCGGCCGCGGTGATATCAAGCGCTTGCATGAGTACCGGGAGGGCGAGACCCATGATGGTTTCGTTGAGAATCACGACGAATGATGAACCAAGCAACAACCATATTGCGAGTTTCTCTCGAGCACCGAACTCCCGTTCGGCCGAGTCCTGTGCGTTTTCCGATACAGAGTCGGCGGGGTTCGTAGACATAGACTGCCTATTCTATGGTGATTTCAAGGTCTACCATTGACACATGGCAACTTATTCGGACACAGCGGCAGCGCTCGCCGACGGGATTCACATTGTGCACGAGCCCGAGGCGAGTAGATTCGCCGTGTATCAGCATCAAGATGACGCCAAGTCGCTCGTGGGTGAGGCTCACTATACGCTCCGACGCCAGGGCAAGGTCGATTTCGATCACACGCTCATTGTTCCGAGGCTCCGTGGCACCGGGCTTTCCGATCTCCTGGCCCAGCACGCACTCACCTCAGACGTCGCGAAGTCGAACGAGATCACGGCATCGTGCTGGTTTATCGCGGAGTATCTCGCGAAGCATCCTGAGCTCGCGCATTAGCGGCTGAGGTTCGAACTCCAGTGGCCTCAACCAGCACTCACGGACTCGAACGCTATGACCGCTTGGTGCCCTTGAACTTCACAAGCCCCTTCAGGCCGCTCTTTGGCGCCTGCTGCTGCACGAGCGCCGTGAGATCCTTCTCGATGAGCTGCTGAATACGCTGCTCCCGCTCGCTCCGATACTCCTCATCGTGTCCACCGCTGTAGTACGGATGGCTCGCGCGCTCCTTCAGCGAATTGCCGATTTCCTCCCACGCAAGCTTTCGTGCGCGTTCTGCTGTCTCCCTGAGGTACGTGTCGTTCTCGGTACGCTGCCTCAGCTCAGCTGCGACCTGCTCATACACCTCCTGACGGTGTCTGAGCGTGCGGTTGTCACCGCTCCCGTACTCGGTTTCGCTCCAGGCGCTCCGACCGCGGTCTCGTATTTCACCCCGCACCCGCGAAATATGTCGTGCATCTCGCTCGCGCTCGACCGCAAGCTCATTCAGAGCATCCCGAACCATCTCAAGTATCTGTTCTTTGCGATAGTCGGCGTGCTCTTTGAGCGCGTTCATGATGATGGCGTTCTTCACCTGCATGCGCACCGCAACGTCGGCTACCAGCAGTCCCTGCTCAACAATCTCTTCGACCGGTGCGAGCACTCGCTTCGGGAGGCGCCGTGGAGGTGTAGTTCGCGACCTGCGCCTCGTAAACCAACCCATTCAGGGCCCTCCTGTCCTCGCCTGTACCATTATCTCGCAATACTCGGGTGTGAGCAGCACTTGCCCAGGTAACGGTGCGAGAATTGCCTGGATCCCGCTGATCGGGATGCGGACGAGGGAGCAGTACCCGCAATCGACGACTGCCAGGAAGTAACAGTGACCCTCGCATGGATCATTCTTATTGCCAGCGGCCTTCTCGAAGCCGTCTGGGCGACCTCACTCGAAGCCTCCCAGGGCTTTAAGAAGCTCAGGCCCTCAATTCTCTTCGTTGCTTCGTTCGGCGCGAGCATGGTCGGGCTGTCGTATGCCATGAACACCATCCCGGTAGGCACCGCGTATGCGGTGTGGGTTGGAATCGGAGCGGTGCTTACGGCCGCGTGGGCGATGCTCAGCGGAGCTGAGCGGCCGACCGTGATTCGTGTCCTTCTGCTTCTCGGGCTCATCGGGTGCGTCGTGGGTCTCAAGGTGGTGAGCTAGATGACGAAGCAAGCCCAGACGGGAACCCACTGGATCGCACTCTTCGCGAGTGCGGGGCTCGAAGCGGCGTGGGCGCTCGCTCTCAGCGCCTCGAACGGGTTCACTGTACCGCTCTGGACCCTGGTGTTCCTCGTCTGCGGAGCCCTCAGCATTGTGGGTCTCGGCTACGCGATGCGTGGGATCCCTCTCAGCGTTGCCTACGCTATTTGGACGGGAATCGGAGCCGCGCTCACGGTGTCGATCGCGATGCTTCTCGGGTCTGAGCCCGTCTCGGTGCTCAAGATTGTCTTTCTCGGCGGGATTATTGCGTGTGTCGTTGGGTTGCGCTTCACGAGCGAACCTCCGCCGGCGGAGAAACCCGCTGCACAACAATCAATCGCTGAGGTCTGACACCCACTCTGACACCCACACCGAGTTCGAGGCGGTTGTGCCGAGAATCACCGGAGTCGCGCCCGCGGTACCCCTCACGACCACCGCGACCGTCTCCGAGTAGGGTTCACTCGGTTGCACTTCGAGCTCCGCGTCGACCACGATGCCTCGCGAGGCAAAATACTGCAGCATGCCTGCGTCTGAGTCAGAAATTCGCTCGACCCGCACTGTTGACGGCGCGGTAGCTTCGGCGAGGAGCACTGCTTCGGGCCGATGCACCCGTCCGTCTGCACTCGGGATGGGATCGCCGTGCGGGTCTCTCGTGGGAAACCCGAGGACACGGTCGATGCGATCCACCAAATCATCGGTGACCGCGTGCTCGAGCCGGTCTGCTACGTCGTGCACCTCGTCCCAGGAGTACTCAAGGAGGCGCACCAGGAATGTCTCGATGAGGCGGTGGCGCCTGGTCATAAGCACGGCAAGTTCGCGCCCCTCTGCGGTGAGGGTGACCGTTCCGTATCGCGCGTGCTCGATGAGTTCGTGTTCCGAGAGCTTCCTGAGCGCGTCGGACACCGTCGAAAGTCGCACCCCGGCCGTTTCCGCGATGGCGGAATTGGTAATTGGGGTGTCAGACCACTCCTCGAGGCTCCAGATGACCTTGAGATAGTTCTGCATACTCGCAGTAATGTTTTCGACGCTCACAGGGTCAAGGGTACCCCCGGAGCTTGCCGAACGGGATGCGCGGGAGGACACTTGAGACCATGAGCACTCCTGAGATTGCGATTGCTCGCATCTACGACAGTCCGGGCGATATGGCCGGAGGCTCGCATGCGGTACGGGTCTTGGTGGATCGCCTCTGGCCCCGCGGAGTGAGCCGTGAGCAGGCGGCCATTGACCTCTGGCCCAAAGAGGTCACCCCGAGCAACGATCTCAGAAAGTCGTGGCATGCCGATCCGCACGGTCACGACCCCGAACATTTCGAGGCGTTCAAGAACTCCTACCGTGAGGAATTGCAGTCGGACACGGCTCGGAGTGCGCTCGAAGAGCTTGCAGCGAAGGTGAGCGATGCCTCGAGCGTGGTGTTACTCACTGCAGCGAAGGATCCCGAGATCAGTCATGTTCCCGCGATTCTCGAGGCACTCTCCGATGCGCTGGGTCGTTAGCTCACCACGCGTCGAGAATACCGCGCAGCGCGCGAAGCGCTGCATCGAACTCAGCGTTATCTGCGCCACCCAATCCAATCACTAGGCCGGCCATACCATCGCCTTGCCTCTGCCAATATCCACCGAGGGGCTGGACCCCGAGTTGCGCGGTGAGAGCCGAGGCGACGGTACTCGACTCCCGCTCACGAAGCCGCACCGGTGGCGACCCCACGAACTCGAGCACCGCATGCAGCCCGCCATCCATCGGTCGCACGATCACGCCGGGCACCCCTGCGAGCCGTTCAGACACCAGATCCCTGCGCTCGGCGTAGCGTCTCAGCAGCCTCGCCGTATGTCGCCGAAGTTCACCGCTCGCGAGGTAGTGCGCGAGCGCAGACTGCACAACCGCCGACACCGGTCCCCCGAGTTCATAGCGGGCCGGTTCGACAAGCGAGCGGATCGATCGCGGCACGAGCATGAATCCGGCAGACAGCGCGGGTGCGACCGTGCGCGAAAAGGTGCCGAGCAACACCACCGAACCGGTCACTGCGTCATCGAGGGCTGCAAGTGTCGGCAACGGGCTACCTGTGTAGCGTAGCTCCGAGTCGAAGTCGTCCTCCACGATAATCACGCCGGATGCACGCGCCCAGGTGAGGAGCTCTCGGCGACGCAGAAGCGGCAGTGATCCACCTAGAGGGTACTGATGACTCGGGGTCACAATGACCACGTCGAGCATGCCCTGCGGAAGCCTCGAGGTGTCGAGACCCTCTTCATCGGCGGGAAGCGCCACAATCTGAGCACCGTGACGCGCGGCAACACCGCGGAGCGATGGGAGCCCGGGATCCTCGACGCCGACGATCAGGTTTCGCCCCCGCGTCGTGCCGAGGGCCGTGAGCAATAACCCGAGACCATCTCTGGTTCCGGCAGTCACGATGACATCGCTCGCCGGTCGCACGGTCGCACGCATGCGACGCAGATGATCCGCAATCTCTTCGCGAAGCTCAGGATCGCCAAGCGGTGGAGCCACGACGTGTGCCCTCGCGGCCGCGTCTCGCCACGCCGCGCGCCAAGCCGGACTATCGATCGCGCTCGGGATTGGCACGCCGGGCTGGAGCGGACCTCGAGCAGTTCTCGTTGGAAGTGAACCCGGCTCCTGCCTGGGATCAAGCGACTCATTCGGCCCCGGGATACCGTGTTCGACGTGCGTCGCGCCGAGCCCCGGATTCACCTCAGTTCCTCGGCCGTGCTGAGCGACAAGGTAGCCCTCGGCGATGAGCTGTTCGTACGAAGAAACGACGACTCCGCGGGCTATTCCGAGGCGACGTGCGAGTTCGCGAGTTGCCGGAACAGTGTCACCGGCCCGCAGTGTCCCCGCGTCGATCGCCTCTCGGAGCGCCGCCGCGAGCTGCATCGGCAGCGATACTTCAGAGGCGCGATCGAGCTGCACGGGAAATTCCCGCGCCGCACTCTGAGATCGCGTACTAGGCATCTCGAGGCAGTCCGAGGCCCTCCTCGCCTGCGCCGGACGGCGCGAGGACCGGCGCGAGATCTGAATGTTCGAGCTCTTCGATCGTGCTCGGAACCCACTTCGGATTTCGGTCCTTGTCGATCACCTGCGCACGCACTCCCTCAGCGAAGTTTGGAAGCGTCGCGAACCTTGGAAGGATGCGGAAATCATCTTCGAGCACCCCAGCAAGGTCGAGGGACTCGGCGCGAGTTCTCGCGATCTGCGCCAGCGTGACCGCGACCGATACCGGTGACATCTCTCGAACCGACTTGGCAGTTTGGCGGGCAGCCTCGAGTGAGCTCTCCTCCAGCGCCGTAATAAGTCGAAGTGCGCCACCCGCGGGATCCGCGACAACACCGCGGTCGTCACCCAGTGCAGCGTCTGCGATCTCGTCAAACCACTCGCGCACCTGGATGAGCGGTGCCTCCGGCGCTGGTTCCGCGACGCTCTCGATCGCCAGCGCGGGGTCAGTCCCAGCGGTGAGCGCAGCGCGCAGGGTCTCCAGGCGTTCACTCGGCACGTAGTCATCTGCGAACCCGAGCGCGATCGCGTCACCGGGCGTGAGCTCCCTTGCGGTGATTGCAAGATACTCGCCGAGTCTCCCCGGTGCGTGGGCAAGCAGAAGGTGGCCTCCGACGTCGGGCATGAGCCCGATCCGCACCTCGGGCATTGCGAGGCGACTGCGCTCGGTCACCACCCGGTGTGCCGCGTGTCCCCCGAGGCCGATACCGCCGCCCATGGTGATACCGTCCATAATCGCGACGACAGGCACGGTCGATGCATGCACTTCATGGTCGAGCGAGTACTCAAGGCGGAAGAGCGTTCGCGGATCTGAGATCTGCGCGATCTCCTTGATGTCGCCACCCCCGCAGAACCCTCGCTCCCCGGCGCCGTCGAGGAGAAAGACTGTTGATGAACCCGGATCGGCAAACGTCTCACGCAGCGCGCGAAACATCGGGGTGTTCAGCGCGTTGATTGCGCGTGGGCGGTTGAGTGTGACGTGGGTGAGCGCTCCCTCGCGCGTCACGAGAATGAGTGGTTCAGTTGCAGCAACAGTCATGGCGCCACGCTAGCAGCACGGAGGTGTCTCGGGGTGTATGGCGTGCTGTCCAAGCCGCTTACGGCTTGGGGAAACGGCTGTCGTAGTGCCCGAACGAACGCGCGGTGCGCAGGAGTATCAGCATCACTCCGATGATGACGAGACCACCGAGGAGCGCGGGCGCCCAGATTGCGAGCGCAGTCGCGGCGACGCCCGCGATGAGGTCGCCAACGCGCGGTCCACCCGCGACCACGACGTAGAAAATTCCCTGCATGCGCCCGATGACGTGGTCGGGGGCGGCAGTCTGCAAGATGGTGGTGCGAAACACTGCACTGACGTTGTCAGAGGCGCCCGCCCAGGCGAGAGCTACGCAGCCGAGAATGATGGCCGGGAGCACGGGAGCAACTGCTGTGAGCCTCGTGTCGGTGGGTAGCGGCTCAAAGGTGGGAATCCCGGTGAGGATTCCTGTGACGAGCAAGACCAGCCCGAATGCGAGCGTTGCGACACCGTACGAAGCGATCGCGAGCGTCACCGCGCGGCCCTGTCTCCTCACGGCTCCGAGTGGGCCGGAGAACAGGCTCGACAGTAGCGATCCAATGGCGAACGCTGCGGTGAGCGCACCGACGGTCACGGCTCCTCCCCCGAGCACCAGCGCGCCCGCGGCAGGGAACACGACTCGTGGCTGACCGAACGTCATCGCAACGATGTCCCAGATGAAGGTCGCGCGCACATTCGGGGCATGACGCAAGAACCTCAGGCTTTCGCTCGCTGATTCGATCGCTGCCCGAACGGGATGCTTCGCTTCGGCTTCTGCCTCCCGCATCGGACGCACCTCAGGTAGACCGAGGATGCCAAAGAATCCCGCGGTGAACAGCACCACATCGACAAGAAAGGTCCACGGAACTCCGACGAAAGCCACAAGCACGCCTGCGAGCGCTGGACCGACGGTGATCGCGACGCCCATGGTAATGCCCTGGAGGGCAGCGGCCGCCGGCAGTAATTGCGGCGGGAGCAGCCTCGGGTAGATCGCGCCTCGGGCGGTACCCATGATGGTCGCCGACGCTGCGTTCAGCGCGGCGAGCGCGTAATACGGCCAGGTTGCCGACACCTCAAAGAACGCTATGGCGGTCATGGTGCCGATACTCAGCCAGGCAACGACCGAGGTGACGAGCGCGACTTTTCTCCGATCGAAGATGTCTGAGAGCGCCCCGCCGACGAATCCCGCAAGGATCATTGGTCCGAGCGCCCAGAGCGCGACGAGCGACACTGCGAGTGTGGATCCGGTGAGGTTGTATATGTGCAGGCCCACAGCGACGATCGTCATTTGTGAGCCGATCTGCGAGACGGAATTGCCGATCCACAACCGCGCAAATGCGGGGCTTACGCGCAGAGGGGTCGTGTCGACCAGAAGTCTGCGGATGCCTCGTTTCTCAGCCCGCTCGGGTGTGCTCACCAATGAACGCTATCAGAGCGGATAGGATCCCCCTGTGCTCGATGACCGCTATGACAACGACCCGATTGCCCGAATGAGGCCGCGGCGTGGCCCGGTTCAGCGCACCGAGGTGCCGCTTACGCGCGGCCTCGTTGTTGAGCACAGTCTCACAGAATTTTGCGGGGCCGTGATTGACGCCCGCGATGGGGTGCTGAAGCTCGAAGATTTCGACGGTGCGGTGCGTTCGTTTCCGCTGTCTGACGGCTTTCTCGTCGACGGGGTGCCCGCGAAGTTTGTGCCCCCGCAGAAACAGGGGGCTCCGCGTAGGCGCACCGCGTCTGGATCGTTTGCCGCGCCTGAAGCGCGGGCGCGGGTTGCGATGCCGAGCCGAATTTTTGTCGAGGGCAAGCACGATGCCGAGCTCGTCGAGCAGGTGTGGGGGTCAGATCTTCGCCACGAGGGGGTGGTCGTCGAGTTGCTCGAGGGTGCGGATCGCTTGGAAGAGGTGCTCGCGGTATTCAAGCCAGCACCTGAGCGACGGGCCGGAGTGCTGCTCGATCACCTCGTGACCGGCAGCAAAGAGTCGCGAATTGCCGATGCGATCGCACGCGGGCCGCATGGCGCTCACACCCTCATCGTCGGTCACCCCTATATCGATATCTGGGAGGCAGTGAAGCCCGCGCGTCTCGGCCTCGAGACCTGGCCTACGATTCCCCGAGGAACCGATTGGAAAACCGGTATCTGCCGAGCCCTCGGTTGGCCCGCGGAGGAAATGGCAGACATCGCAGACGCCTGGTCTCGCATCAGAGGACGCGTGCGCACTTTCAGAGATTTGGAACCGGAACTCGTCGGGCGGGTTGAACACCTCATCGACTTTGTGACCGTAGGACAGTAAGCGGTGACTCTCAAGGATTTCGGCGTATCCTAAAACTGTCGCATTCCCGAGTAGGTGGTGCAATGAGCGCGCAAACACACCCGATCTTCCTTCTCATGCCGCAGTGGCAAGGTTCCTCAGCCTCACGTGCGATGCTGCTTATCGACGGGGCAGCCCATCTTCGCGGTGACCTTCCGCAGTCAGCAAGCCTTGAGGTGCCCGTGCCGGCACACGCCGGAGACGCTCTCGGCACGCCAATTGCACGGCTCAGCTCGCTCCTCTCGACAAGAAATGCCGCACGTGAGCTCCTGCGGGAACGTGTAGAACCGCCGATCACCCTGGGCGGCGACTGCGCCTCCTCACTCGCCGGAATTGAGCGCGCAGTCGAGCGCGACCCGGGAACCGCGGTGCTGTGGTTTGACGCTCACCCAGATCTCCAGCACCCGAGCACTTCACCGTCTGGCGCGGCCTCTGGCATGACACTTCGCCACGCACTTGGAGATGGAGTGCCCGACCTCGTTTCGACCTCACCCGTGGCACCCGAGCAGGTGCTCATCATTGGCGCACGCGAGGTCGACACAGAGGAACACGTGACGATTGAAGAACTCGGGATCCGCCGACACGGAGTATACGAGGCGAACGCCCAATCAGACCGCATAAGTGCGTGGATCGAATCGACTGGCGCGACGAGCGTGTACGTTCACATCGACCTCGACGTGCTCGACCCCGCGGGGTTCTCCTCAGTGCACGCTCCGGTTCCATTCGGCATGAGCATCGGCACACTCACGCAGGCCATTCGTGCAGCGGTTGCGCTCGTGCCACTCGCTGGTGCCGCGATCTGTGAGTTCGCCCCGGCTGATTCGGTGATGGCAGACGATGATGCGCCGACCGTGCTTCGGATCCTCGCCGCGCTCACCTCGGGTGGAGCACGTTGAGCGTCACAGGCCGCAACTGGCCATGTTCGTGGATCGGCTACGCGTACGCGACCCTCGTCGGATTCATCTGGGGATCAATCTGGAGCACCGGCAAGGTCGAGCGCATCGACGGGCTCTGGGTATTTCGAGGCATGCCGAAGTGGACCTTCAGGCGCGGCGGCACTTGCGTCGGCGCGTGCTATCTCACCCGCACCAACGTGTCACCACGTGTGCTCCGACACGAGCGCATACATCGGGCCCAGTGGAGAAAGTACGGGCTCGCAATGCCGGTGCTCTACGCGCTCGCGGGTCGCAATCCACTCACGAACCGTTTTGAGATCGAAGCCGGCCTCAAAGACGGTGGGTATATTCGGTAGCCGCGATCCATCACGTAACAACCTTGCAACGAGAGCACGGTTCGTGGTGACACGCACGATAGGTGCGCGTATTCTCTCTTTCAGCAACCGCGCAACGTAGCGCAGTCAATCAGTTTTGAATTTTCACTGTTCTGCCTGCGACCGCGATTCGCCCTCGCAGGCTCCCGCTATCGAAATCTGCACAGTCGTGCACCGAGGAGTTCCTGTGAGCGAGAAGGCCACGCCAACGTACGAGAAGCGCACGCGTTCGAAGACCCCGCTCATCGTCGCGATCATCGTCGTGCTCGCCCTCGTCGTTGCGGCAGTGCTCTACTTCACGCTCGGGCGGGCAGCCGCACCGCGCGAAGCAAAGACAGACATCAACATTGGCCTTGTGCTCGAACCCACGAGCCTCGACGTGCGCGCGAATGCCGGTGTCGCAACCGGTCAGATTCTCATCGACAACGTGTACGAAGGCCTCGTCGGCATCACCCCAGGCACCGTCGCCGACATTCAGCCTGTGCTCGCAACCGAGATGCCCGAGATAAGTGACGACGGCCTCGTCTACACCTTCACTATTCGCGACGGGGTGACGTTTCACAGCGGTGCCGCATTAACCGTGGGCGATATCGTCGATTCGCTCACCACCACCCTGGTTCCAGACAACGTCGGCTTCAGTGCGGCGATTGAGGCTGTCGGCGAGCAACAGGTGCAGATCACCCTGGAACAACCGAACTCACTGCTGCTCTGGCAGCTCGCCAACACACCGGGCCTCATTCTCGAGTCAGCAGCGACGAACAACCTGCAAAACTCGGCAAACGGAACGGGACCGTTCGTGTTTTCTGAATGGAAGCAGGGCGACAGCCTCACGCTCGAGAAGAACCCCGACTACTGGGGCGAACCAGCGAACGTGGAGACCGCCACGTTCCGCTTCTTCCCCGAGGGCCGTGCCGCAGTCAACGCGCTGAAAGATGGCGACATCGACGTGCACACAGCGCTGCTTCCCCCACTCCGCGCCGAGTTTGAGGGCAACGCAGACTTCACCATGGTTCGGGCGGCAAGCACCGACGTGTTTACGCTCGCGTACAACAACGCACGCGCTCCATTCGATGACATCCGCGTGCGCAAGGCGCTGAGCATGGCCATCGATAGCGAGGCGCTCGTGGCGAGCCAAAGCGGCGACGCGAAGGTGCTCGGCAGTCCGATCACCGAGGGTGAGCCCGGGTACACCGACCTCACTCAGATCAACGACTACGACCCGGAGGCTGCCCGCCAGCTGCTCGCCGAGGCGGGGCAGCAAAACCTCAGCCTGACGATCACGGTGCCGAACTTCTACGAGACCTCATCGCTCGATCTCATCACCAGCCAGTTTGCAGAGATCGGGGTTTCGGCGAAGGTCAACCCGGTCGAGTTTCCAACCTGGCTGAGTGAGGTCTACACGAACCACGACTTCGACCTCAGCTATGTTGACCACGCGGAGGCACGCGACTTCGGTAACTACGTTCGTGACGGCTACTACTTCGGCTACAGCAACCCCGAGGTTGCGACGCTCTACGCTGAGGCAATTGCGAACACCGACCCGGCGCAGGAGGATGAGCTGCTGCAGCAGGCCGCGACCCTGGTCGCGGAAGACGCGCCCGCGAAGTGGCTGTTCAACTACACCCCAACAAACGTGGTGAGTTCACACGTGTCAGGGTTCCCCGAAGTCAACACCAATTCACGCGTGAATCTAGCTGGCGTAACGGTCGAGTAGCCGCCGCGCCTCGGTTCCGAGGCACTATTGTCGAACTGTGACGCGATTCATACTCGGCCGCGTGGGCCTCCTGGCAGTTGCCTGGTTGCTCGCGAGCGTGCTCATCTTCGCGACGCTGCGCATACTTCCGGGGGACGTCGCCCTGGTGATCGGCGGATCGAAGGCCTCGCCCGAGCGCACGGCACAGCTTCGCGAGGCGCTGGGGCTCAATCAGCCAATTCTCACGCAGTACTTCGAGTGGATCGGCGGGGTACTGCGTTTCGATCTCGGCGAGTCCGTGCTCACCGGCGCATCAATTTCGGCAGAACTCATCGAAAAAGCCGAGGTCACCGTGCCGCTCACGCTGCTCTCGCTCGCGATCGTTCTGCTCGTCGCGCTGCCGCTCGGGGTGTTCGCTGCGTACAAGCGTCGCTCTGCTGTCGGTCAGATCGTCCAGGCCTCGAGCGTGCTCGTCTCCGCGATCCCCGTGGTGTGGGCCGGCCTCCTCGGCATCATCGTGCTCTCGACGTGGCTGCAGTGGCTGCCATCGCAGGGGTTTCCGCGAGACGGGTGGAGCGAGCCCTGGCTCGCGTTCCGCGCGCTCATCCTTCCAGCGCTCACCATCGGGCTCATCGAAGGCGCGATCCTCTTTCGCTTTGTGCGCAGCGCGACGCTGCGCGCGCTCGAGGCCGATCACGTGCGCACGGCGATGTCGCAGGGCAACTCGAGACTCCGAGCGCTCCTCGCCCACGGCCTGCCTGGCGTGGGCCTCTCGGTTGTTTCGGTCCTCGGCCTCCAGGCCGCGGCACTCCTCGTCGGCGCCGTCGTGATCGAGCAGCTTTTCAGTCTGCCAGGGCTCGGCCGCATGCTTGTCACCGACGTCGGCAATCGCGACCTCACGAAGGTACAGTCAACCATCCTGGTGATGACGGGCATCATCCTCGCGCTCGGAGCACTCGTCGATGTCGTGCACAGGCTCATTGATCCACGCATGAAGGGCAGTTCGGAAGAATGAGGGTCCTTCGTCGCGTCATGCGCACTCCGTCGGGGTGCTTTGCAGTGGGTGTCTTTGCGCTGGTTGCGGGCGCTGCCCTCGTCTCACTCGTGTGGCTTCCGCAGGACCCGAACGCGGCGAGCGCCTCGCGACTCTGGTTGCCGCCCGGGGCAGAGCACTGGCTCGGCACCGACGGCAGCGGCCGAGACATTGCGTCGAGAATCATCGCGGGAAGTCGCGTATCCCTCGGGGTTGCGCTCGGCACCGGTGTTCTCGCAAGCATCATCGGCTTCGCGCTCGCGCTCCCCGGCGGACTCGGGAACAGGCCGGTGCGCGAGATCGTCGCCGTCTCGATCGATGTGCTTGTCGCATTTCCGACAATCTTGCTCGCGATCATGCTCACCGCGGTCTTCGGCAGCGGCATCCCCATCGTCATCGTCTCGCTCGGTGTCGCATTCGGAGTCTCCATCGGGCGCGTGCTTCGCGCAGAACTGCGGCAGGTCGCAGGCGCAGACTTCGTGCTCGCGGCGCGCGTGGCCGGGCTGTCGAAGTTTCGCATTCTCGTGCGGCATCTCATTCCGAGCGTGCGGCCCGTCTTCGTCGTGCAACTCACACTCTCGATGGGCACCGCGGTACTCGCAGAGGCGAGCCTCAGCTACCTGGGCTTCGGTGCGCCGAAGGCAATTCCGTCGTGGGGTGTGATGCTCGCTGAGACGCAGCGGTACATCTCGATTTATCCCGCGACCGTGCTGTGGCCAGGGCTCGCAATCACGCTGCTGGTGCTCGCGTTCTTTCTCTTCGGAGATGCGCTGCGGGACGCGCTCGATGTGCGAGACCCTGCGGATGAGACCGCGGAGGTGACGCCGTGAATCACCTGCGTGACACCGCGCACGAGTCGGGTGCCGTCTCCCTCGAGGTCGAGAACCTCAGGGTCGCATTCGGCGACACAGAGATCATTCACGGGGTGAGTTTTTCGCTCGCTGCCGGTGAGCGGCTTGGCATTATCGGTGGATCGGGATCCGGCAAGACCATCACCGCGCTCGCTATCGCGGGGCTCCTCCCCGCCGAGGCCCGCGTATCGGGGTCCGTGCGCATGAACGGCCAAGAGCTCATTGGACTGTCAGACCGGGAGCTCTCCCCCATTCGCGGCGAGCGCATCGCCATGGTGTTCCAAGAACCCAAGACTGCACTCAGCCCGTTCCGCAAGCTCGGGAAGCAGATGACCGCCGCGCTTCACCTGCACTACCGGCTGAGTCGCTCGGAACGACGGGAGGCCGCGCTCCGGCTCGCTCGTCAAGTCGGGCTCAAAGATCCGGAGCGCATGGTGCGCGCATACCCGCACGAGGTATCTGGCGGTCAGAGGCAGCGCGCCGCGATTGCCGCGGCCGTGAGCGCGTCGCCGGGCCTGCTCCTTGCAGATGAACCGACGTCGGCGCTCGATACGACCGTGCAGCGCGGGATACTCACGCTCTTCACCGAGATCACCGAGAACAATTCTTGCTCACTGATTTGCATCACTCACGACATCGCGGTCGTGAATAAAGTGGCGGATCGGGTGCTCGTCTTTGCAGACGGCGGAATCGTCGAACAGGGCACGGTACAAGAGATCCTCGAGCGACCACAGCACACGATCACGCAGTCTCTCATTGCCGCGGCGGGAGGTGCGTCGTGACTGATCCACACCCCCTCGTGCGCCTCGACGGCGTCACCAAGACGTTTCGTACCCCGCCCCGCGGTCTCTTCGAGCGTGCGGGCAGTGTGGTGGGGCTCGAAAACGCGACGCTTGAGATAGGCGCCGGCGAAAGCGTCGCGATCGTCGGAGAATCCGGCTCAGGAAAGACCACGCTCATTCGCCAGATGCTGGGCCTGAGCACCCCGACCTCGGGCACCGTGCACTTTGCTGGCAGGGAGGTACGGCCACGGCAAGACTCGCTGACGTGGCTCCGGCGCAGAACGGGGCTCGTGTTTCAAGACCCGTACTCGTCGTTCAATCCGCGTCGCACAATCGGCCAGTCGGTCGCAGAGTCGCTCGAGGGCAGTGGCACCCGGGGCGACCACCGCGCGATGGTTGCTGCGATGCTCGAACGTGTCGGACTTCCCGCTGACGCAGCATCGCGGTACCCGCACGAATTCTCTGGGGGCGAGCGGCAGCGGATCGCACTCGCGCGCGCCCTAGTTCATCGACCCGAGTTGCTCGTTGGCGATGAGCCGGTGAGTGCGCTCGACGTGCTCGTCCGCTCACGCGTGCTTGCGCTCCTCGCCGAGCTTCGCGACGAGTTCGGCCTCACCCTCGTCACCATCACGCACGACCTCGGCATTGTGCCGAGGCTCGCGGAGAGAACCATCGTGTTGCACGGTGGGCGGATCATCGAAGACGGCCCGACGGGCAAGTTGCTCGACTCCCCAGATCACCCCTATACGAGAGAACTCGTAGCTTCGAGGCTCACACTGCCCGATTCAACCTGGCGAGGTGAGCAGCGGGGCTCTTGAGGCTGCTGCTTACGCCTTCGAGGGCTCTGCGTTCAATCCGCGGAGGATCGCGTCGCGGAGGTCAGCTGGGGCGCAGCCCTCACGCTCCTCCTCGCACGCGCGCCGCACAACCTCGGTGAGACGCGCACACGCCGACTCCTCGTCTTGGCAAGACGCACAGTGCTCTAGGTGCTCGCGAATCGGAGCCGACTCCTCTGCGCACAATTCACCGCGCAACAGCTCGTAAATATTGGCTTTCGCTGTATCGCATCCGCAATCGCTCATCGCGCGGCTCCTTTCGACGTATCGCCTGCATTCGATTTGCCTGCATCCAGTCCAACGCCCTGCTCGCGTGCGTATTCCCCAAGCACCTGTCGAAGTTTTGAGCGGCCTCGGTGCAACCTGCTCATCACGGTACCGATCGGCACCTCTTGAATATCTGCAATCTCTTGGTAGCTGAAGCCCTCAACGTCTGCGAGGTAGACCGCCATGCGGAAATCCTCGGCGAGATCATTGAGCGCCGTCGTCACGATCGAATCTGGGGTGCGATCAATCGCCTCGGCCTCGGCAGAGCGCGACGACATTGCGGTAGTGGACTCCGCGCCGCCGAGTTGCCAGTCCTCTAGCTCCTCAACCGCGCCAAGGTAGGGCTGGCGTTGCTTCTTGCGATACGTGTTGATATAGCTGTTCGTCATGATGCGATACAGCCACGCCTTGAGGTTTGTTCCTTCCTCGAACCGGGAAAATGCCGAGAAGGCCTTGAGGAACGTCTCCTGCACGAGGTCTTGCGCATCTTGCGGATTCCGCGTCATCTTCATCGCCGCACCATAGAGCTGATCGAGGAGCGGGAGCGCCTCCTCCGTAAATCTGGCCTGAAGGTGCTCTGCGGTCTCGTCTTGCCTGGCGGTCGAGTCTCGCGGGGTGCTATTCACGCTTCGATCCTAGCTCTTCGAACCGAGAAGCCTCGGCTGAGGGTAAGCTCGAGAGTAATGTTTGCAGCAAAGATGAACCGAGGCAAAGACGGCGACGAAGTGCGCTCTGGTGACGTTGTGGGCGAAGAGGTGGCCCCCTGGGCGGCGCCGATGGTGAACGCGCCGATCACGGCGAGCGTGTCGATCCCGGGATCGAAGTCGCTCACTGGCCGCGAACTCATCCTTGCCGCGCTCGCAGACGGCCCTGGCACGCTGAAGTTTCCGCTTCGCTCACGAGACACCGACCTCATGGTCGAAGCGCTGAGACTTCTCGGCACGAGCATTAAGCCCTTACCCGGCAAGAACCCGTTCGGCCCCGACCTGAGAGTCACCCCTGCGACCGAGCTCACCGGCTCAACCAGCATCGAGTGCGGGCTCGCGGGCACCGTGATGCGGTTCATGCCCGCGGTGGCCGCGCTCTCCCTCGGCCCCGTCGCGTTCGACGGCGACCCCTATGCTCGCAAGCGCCCGATGCGCCCGGTGCTCGAAGCGCTGCGAGCGCTTGGCGCCGACATTTCCGACGATGGCCGTGGATCGCTGCCGTTCACCGTGCATGGTGCGGGATCGCTACGGGGTGGCCGTGTCGAGGTCGATGCTTCGCTCTCGAGCCAGTTCGTCTCCGCACTCTTGCTCGCCGCGCCAAGGTTCACCGAGGGAGTGCACGTGATCCACACCGGCGAGCGTCTGCCGAGTGTGCCACACATCGAAATGACGCTCGAGGCACTACGCGCACGTGGCGTCGAGGCTGACTCACCCGCGGTAGGTGAATGGCGCGTCGCCCCCGGCCCAATCGCGGCCCGAGACCTTGAGATCGAGCCCGACCTGTCGAACGCTGCCCCGTTCCTCGCCGCCGCACTCGCGACTGGTGGGTCGGTGTCGATCCCGAACTGGCCGTCGGCAACCACCCAGGTCGGCGACACCCTGCGCACTCTGCTTCCAGAGTTTGGGGCAACCGCCACGCTTGAGAACGGCGTGCTCACGGTCGCGAGCAGCGGACCGCTCCGCGGGGTGAACCTGCATATTCCTGAGGCTGGCGAGCTCTCGCCGACCTTCGTGGGCCTTGCAGCCCTTGCCGCGCAGCCCAGGCCCGACGGCACCCCCGGCGAACCGAGCACGATCACAGGAATTGGCCACACGCGTCATCACGAGACCGACCGCATCGCGGCCCTCGTCACCGAGATCAACGCGCTCGGCGGCCGAGCAGAGGAACTCAAGGATGGCATTGCGATCCACCCCGCGCAGCTGCACGGCGGGCTCTGGCACGCCTACGCCGATCACCGAATCGCCTCAACCGGTGCGCTCATTGGGCTCGTGGTGCAGGATGTCGAGGTCGACGACATTGCGACGACCTCGAAGACGCTCCCGGAGTTTCCCGAGCTCTGGTCTCGGCTCGCGGGTGTCACAGCGGACCCGGCGAGTAAGGATACGAGGGACGGCGACGCGGATGGCGTCTCGCCCGGGTTTATGTCGGGCGGCGCCTTCCTTGACGGTTTGGGCAACTTCGTCGGCGGGTCTTGAGTCGTGAGCTGGTTCACCGTCGACGATGATGACGACGACGTTCCGTACGGCGAGTACGCGGATCACGAGGTGCGTCAGCGCCCGAACCCGAAGGCGAATCGGCCGCGCACGAAGCGCCGTCCAGAACACTCCGATGCGGTGACCGGCATGGTCACGGCAGTGGATCGCGGTCGCTACACCGCCCTCATTCCTGGCGACGCCCGCTCAGCCGAACGAACGGTGCTCGCGGCGCGCGCACGCGAACTGCGCAACACTGCCATTGTGATTGGTGACCGAGTGCACCTCGTAGGCGACGTGAGCGGTGACGAGGGGTCGCTCGCCCGCATTGTTGGTCTCGAAGACCGCACGACGCTGCTGCGGAGGAGCGCTGACGACAGCGATCGAATCGAACGGGTGATGGTTGCGAATGCCGAGCAGATGCTCATCGTCGTCGCGGCCGCGAATCCTGAGCCTCGCGTGCGCTTGGTGGATCGCTACCTCGTCGCCGCCTACGATGCCGGCATGCAGCCGCTCCTGTGCGTTACGAAGACCGATCTCGCCTCGCCCGATTCGTTTCTTGAGAACTTCGCGGCCCTCGAAGTTCCGGTGTTTCGTTCGGCGCCTGCGGCATGGCCGCTCGAGGAGATTCGTAGGGCCCTTGCGGGGAAGACGACCGTGTTTGTCGGGCACTCTGGGGTGGGAAAATCTACCCTGATCAACGCACTGGTGCCCGACGCAGATCGAGCGGTTGGTCATGTGAACGTGGTGACGGGCCGCGGTCGGCACACGTCGTCATCGTCCGTCGCGTTGCGCGTCGCGACGCCGGACGCCGAGAACGGTGATTCCGGCTGGGTGGTCGACACCCCGGGAGTGCGCTCGTTTGGTCTTGGACACGTCACCAACGACGGGATCCTGCGAGGTTTCACCGACCTGGTGCCCTATCTTGACGAGTGCCCTCGCGGATGCACTCACACGTCAGACGCACCCGACTGCGAGCTCGATGCCGCGATCGCAGACGGGCGGCTCGATGCGATTGGCGCTCAGCGGGTCGAGTCGCTCAGGCGCCTGCTCTCATAGCGCCCGCACCCACCCCAGCACCAGCATTCAGGCAGGAATTCCTTACCCAAACGGGTGCTTCTTGCGAAGTCGTCCTGTTTGGCTGCAGAAAACCGCCTGATTGCTGCATGCCGTCAGCTAGAGGCGCCCGGGAGCGAGTCCCAGACGCCTCTCGCTAGTGCTCCAGGCTAGATGTTGTCGATGACCTCGTTGAGCGTTGCCGAAGGTCGCATCACCTGCGCGACGAGCGTTACGTCAGGAAGGTAATAGCCGCCGATGTCGGCAGGCTTGCCCTGTACTGCGAGCAGCTCGGCGACAATCTCTGCTTCCTTCGAGCCCAGAGCCTCTGCAATCGGAGCAAACTTCTGAGCAAGCTCGGCGTCTTCGGTCTGCGAAGCGAGCTCCTGAGCCCAGTACTGTGCAAGGTAGTAGTGGCTTCCGCGGTTGTCCGTGGTTCCGAGCTTACGGCCGGGTGAACGATCGAGTTCAAGGAAGGTGCCGGTCGCGCGGTCAAGGGTGTCAGCGAGCACCTTCGCCTTCGCGTTGCCAGCGAATTCGGCAAAGTGTTCAAGAGACGCGGCGAGCGCGAAGAATTCGCCGAGTGAGTCCCAGCGGAGGTAGTCCTCTTCGAGCAACTGCTGCACGTGCTTCGGTGCCGATCCCCCGGCACCGGTCTCGAAAAGTCCGCCGCCAGCGAGCAGCGGAACAATCGACAGCATCTTGGCACTCGTTCCGACCTCGAGAATCGGGAAAAGGTCGGTGAGGTAGTCACGAAGCACGTTGCCGGTCACCGAAATGGTGTCCTCGCCGCGACGAATGCGCTCAAGCGAGAACCTCGTTGCGTCAGCCGGCGCAAGAATGCGGATATCGAGTCCGTCGGTGTCGTGATCCGCAAGGTACTCGTTCACCTTGGCGATGAGCTGCGCGTCGTGCGCACGCGACTCATCGAGCCAGAACACCGCGGGTGCACCGGTTGCGCGGGCACGTGTGACCGCAAGCTTCACCCAGTCACGAATCGGAGTGTCCTTGGTCTGGGTCGCGCGCCAGATATCGCCGACCTGCACCTCGTGCGACATGAGCACCTCGCCGGCGCTGTTCACAACCTCGACACGACCCGGAACCGAAATCTCAAATGTCTTGTCGTGGCTACCGTATTCTTCTGCAGCCTGAGCCATGAGACCCACGTTCGGAACTGTGCCAATGGTCGCTGGATCAAGCGGGCCGTGTGCAATCGAATCCTCGATTGCCGCCTGGTAGACCCCTGCGTACGAGGAGTCAGGGATCACCGCGAGGGTATCTGCCTCGCCGCCGTCTACGCCCCACAGCTTGCCGCCGTTGCGGATCAACGCAGGCATCGAAGCGTCGACAATGACGTCAGAGGGAACGTGCAGGTTGGTGATGCCCTTGTCACTGTTCACGTATGACAGCCGAGGCCCGCGTGCAATCGCCGCATCAATTTCATCCGCGATGATCTGCCCGCCGGGCACCTTGTCGAGGCCCGCAAGAATCGCGCCTAGGCCGTTGTTCGGCGTGAGTCCTGCCTCCTCAAGCGCGACACCGTGCGTGTCGAACACGTCCTTGAAGAAGGCCTTCACCGCGTGTCCGAACAGAATGGGGTCGCTGACCTTCATCATCGTCGCCTTGAGATGGAGCGAATACAGCACGTCATCTGCCTTCGCAGTCTCAAGCGTCTCCGCGAGAAAGCGATCGAGTGCACGTGCTGAAAGGAATGTCGCGTCGACAACTTCGCCCTCGAGCACTGGAAGGCTCTGCTTGAGAACGGTCTCGGTGCCGTCGTCAGAGATGAGGCGAATCGAGAGAGTGTCGGCCTGAGAAAGCACCACTGACTTCTCATTCGAGAAGAAGTCGTCGTGACCCATCGTCGCGACGCGTGTCTTCGACCCGTCGCTGAATGGCTTGTTGACGTGCGGGTGCTTGCGTGCGTACCCCTTCACCGCGAGCGGTGCTCGACGGTCGCTGTTGCCCTGACGCAGCACCGGGTTCACAGCAGAACCCTTGATGCGGTCGTACCGGGCCTGAGCCTCGGTCTCATCATCGGTTTCTGGCTCTTCGGGGTAGTCGGGAACGTCGAAGCCCTTGTCCTGCAGTTCAGCGATCGCAGCTTTGAGCTGTGGGATCGATGCAGATATGTTTGGCAACTTGATGATGTTTGCTTCGGGAGCCTTTGCCAGTTCGCCCAGTTCAGCCAGTGCATCGTTTACCCGCTGCTCTGGCTTCAGTCGCTCAGGAAAAGCCGAGAGAATACGTCCCGCAAGCGAGATGTCTCGTGTGTCAAACGCAACGTCTGCCGCGCCGGCAAACGCCTCAACGATAGGAAGAAGCGAGGCGGTTGCGAGTGCTGGAGCCTCATCAGTATGGGTGTAAATGATGGTGGAGTCAGTCACGTGGGGTTGTTCTCCCGTTCAAGTTTTGGTGCTCGGTGTAGCCCCTACAGCTTAGCCCATTCAGCAAAAAAGTATCTCGATGTCGAGAGAAATGTAGATTCTTCGCTCAGGGAAGACTCGGTAGGGTGAGTGTCATGACTGAACGTGTGATCCTAGAGCCCGGAATGCCCGCCCCAGATTTCTCACTCGTTGATCAAGACGGCAACGTTCATAGCCTCGCTGACCTTCGCAACACCCGGGTCATCGTGTTCTTCTACCCCCAGGCGATGACACCCGCATGCACGATGCAAGCATGCGAGTTCCAGGAGTCTACGAACGCCCTCGCCGCCGCTGGGTATCGCGTGCTTGGCGTTTCGCGTGACGATGTCGCAAAGCTCAAACGGTTCGCCGTTCGTGACAGCATCGAGTACCCACTGCTCAGCGACCCAGATACTGAGGTTCACCGCGCATACGGCGCATTCGGTGAGAAGAACAGCTACGGTCGCATTGTTGAGGGAGTGATCCGCTCGACCTTTGTGATCGACGGCGACGGCAACATCGAGCACGCACTGTACAACGTGAAGGCGACGGGTCACGTTGCCCGCGTGCGCAAATTACTCGGCGTCTGAACTCATCGCCTGAGAATCGGCAGGTCGCAGCATCAGTGCCGCGACGAAACCGATCACGGCGAGAAGCAGCATAGCGCTCCCGACGAGCGGGGTTCCAATAATGCCCTGCAGCACCCCGGCCCCTGCCGCAAACATGAGGATGTGCAGCACCACCGAGGATGCGCGCACCCAGTTGCCGAGATCTCGGAGCAGCCCGAGCAGTGTGACACCTACCCATACGATGCACGCGATCAAACTGATGAGCAAACCGACCCAAATCGGTGCGAGCACGTCTTTGTTCGGATCCGCCTCGGGAAACGTCGGAAGCATGCCAATGAGCAGGAAGATACCTGCCAGACACTCAATCGTAAGTACCGCAGCAAGCACTCTTCGCGCCATAATTTGCCGCACATTCGGCATGATTCTGTGCCCTTTCTCGAAACAACTACAAAAAGACTATTGTCTTTCGTTCATTTCCGTGGAACCATGTATTCATCGAGTTCGCGCACGCCGGTGTGAGCATTCTCAATCACGTAGGCAAATTACACCGCGCGAACCTCTAGGCTAACCAGCCTCGCTGAGTCGCGCGCTGACATTAACAGCATCGCGCGTGCGACGCAGAGGAGGAAACATGGATTGGCGTGAACAGGCAGCGTGCCTCACTGTAGATCCCGAACTTTTCTTTCCGGTTGGCAACACCGGACCAGCGGTAGACCAGATTGAACGGGCCAAGGCCGTATGCGCTCGCTGCCCGGTCACCGAAATGTGCCTCCAGTACGCGATGGACACGGGCCAGGACTCTGGCGTGTGGGGCGGGCTCAGCGAAGATGAGCGTCGTGCGCTCAAGCGCCGCGCCGCGCGTGCACGTCGCGCTTCCTAAACCGTAGTCAACGAAAAAGCCCGGGCCGAGGCCCGGGCTTTTTCGCGTTCAGCACCTAGTCCGTACCGGCGTCGAACGCGGCCGAGAGACCGAGCTCGTCGGCGTCTTCATCGATTCCGCCGACCGCATCAGCAATCTGCGCAGCACCACCGGCTTCAAGCTTGCCGACGAGTTCGGCTGTCGATCCACCGACCAAACCAAGGGCCGCGTACTGCTCAAGGCGAGCGCGCGAATCGGCGATATCGAGGTTGCGCATCGTGAGCTGACCGATTCGGTCTTCAGGACCAAAGGCAGCGCCAACGGTACGCTCCATCGAGAGCTTCTCGGGGTGGTAGCTGAGGTTCGGCCCCACCGTGTTCAAGATCGTGTAGTCGTCGCCGCGACGCAGGCGAAGTGTTACCTCGCCGGTGATCGCAGACCCTACCCAGCGCTGCAGTGATTCGCGCAGCATGAGCGACTGCGGGTCGAGCCAGCGCCCCTCATACATCAACCGGCCGAGCTTGCGGCCGTCGTTGTGGTAGCTCGCGAGCGTGTCTTCATTGTGGATCGCGTTCACCAGCCGCTCGTACGTAATGTGCAAGAGCGCCATGCCGGGAGCCTCGTAGATACCGCGGGACTTCGCCTCAATGATGCGGTTCTCGATCTGATCCGAAACCCCGAGTCCGTGGCGGCCGCCGATGGCGTTTGCCTCGTATACGAGCGCAACCGGGTCGTCGAATACGACGCCATTGATTGCAACGGGCCGACCCGCTTCAAAGCGCACCGAGACCTCTTCAGTCTCTACCTCGACATCGTCGCGCCACGCGGCGACGCCCATAATCGGCTCGACGATATCGAGTCCTGCGTCGAGAAACTCAAGTGTCTTGGCCTCATGCGTTGCGCCCCAGATGTTCGCATCCGTGGAGTAGGCCTTCTCAGCCGAGTCGCGGTAAGGGTAGCCGTGCTCAACAAGCCACTCGCTCATCTCCTGGCGGCCGCCGAGCTCTTCAACAAACTGGCTATCAAGCCAGGGCTTGTAGATACGGAGGTTGGGGTTCGCCATGAGGCCGTAGCGGTAGAAGCGCTCAATGTCATTGCCCTTGTACGTCGAGCCGTCGCCCCAGATCTCAACGCCGTCTTCCTTCATCGCCCGCACGAGGAGCGTGCCGGTGACCGCACGTCCGAGCGGTGTGGTGTTGAAGTAAGTCTTGCCCCCAGAGCGAACGTTGAAGGCACCGGTCTGCAGCGCTACGAAACCTTCTTCAACCAACGCGCGCTTCGCGTCGACAAAGCGGGCGATCTCGGCACCATACTCCTTTGCTCGACCGACGACGCCTTCGATATCGGGCTCGTCGTACTGGCCGATATCTGCGGTGTAGGTGCACGGCACCGCACCTTTGTCGCGCATCCACGCGACAGCACAGGAGGTATCGAGACCACCGGAGAAGGCGATGCCGACGCGCTCGCCCACGGGAAGGGAATATAGAACCTTGGACATGACCTCTATCCTAAAGGTTTCGCGAGGGCCCGCCGTACCGCCCTAGCGCATGGCCATGTCGCGAGGGTTTGAACCGAAGTTTCGCTGCTCGTCGAGTGCGTCAATTGCTTCCATCTCAGCCTCGGTGAGTGCAAAGTCAAATATCGAAGCATTCTCGATCATGCGCTCCGCGCGAACCGTCTTCGGGAAAATGATGCGACCTTCTTGGGCGTGCCAACGCAGGATGATCTGCGCGGGTGTTTTGCCGTGCGCTGCAGCGGCAGAGGCGATAGCGTCGCGCTCGAAAAGATCGGATTTTCCCTGCGCAAGCGGACCCCACGCTTCGATCTTGATGCCCTTCTCGGCGCAGTACTTGGCGAGCTCTTTGCGCTGGTGCAGCGGGTGCAGTTCAATCTGATTCACTGCGGGAACGATGCCCGTCGCCTCGATGATCTCCTCGAGGTGCTCGATCTCGAAGTTTGAGACACCAATCGAAGTTGCGCGACCCGACTCTGCAATCTTGACGAGTGATCGCCATGCCGCAAGGGCTTCGCCAAACATCGGCTGGGGCCAGTGGACAAGGTAGAGATCGACGCGGTCAAGTCCCAGCCTGCCGAGGCTCTCCTCAAACGCTTCTTGCGCCCTCGTCTGATCAGAGTTCCACAGCTTCGTCGTGATGAAGAGATCCTCTCTGGCAATTTCGCTGCGCGCAATCGCCGCCCCGACTTCCGCCTCGTTCCGATAAATCGCCGCAGTGTCAATGTGGCGATATCCGGCCTCAATCGCGTCGATCACCACGCGCTCGGCCTCGCCGGGATCCACTTTGAATACCCCGATGCCGAGCTGCGGAATTTCGTTTCCGTCGTGAAGCGTGATGTTCGGAATGTTCAACTGCGTCATTGCGTCTCCCTCATTGCGTCGCGCGTTCCGCGCACCATTCAAGGATAATGGTGTGGTCATGTCTATTGCCCAAGGCTTACCTCGCATCCAGTTTCCGGAGGATCTCCCGGTATCGCAGATGCGCGACGAAATCGCGAAGGCGATCACCGATCATCAGGTGGTCATTGTTGCGGGCGAAACCGGCTCGGGCAAAACCACGCAGCTTCCGAAGATCGCACTTTCACTCGGACGAGAGGCCATCGCGCACACGCAGCCACGCCGAATCGCTGCGCGCACCATTGCCGAGCGCATTGCTGAGGAGACCGGTACGGAGCTCGGCGGTCTCGTCGGATACCAGGTGAGGTTCACCGATCAGGTGTCGCAAGATACGAAAATCCGCCTGATGACAGACGGCATTCTGCTCAATGCGATCCATCGAGATCGCGATCTCAAGGCATACGACACCATCATCATTGATGAGGCACACGAGCGCTCGCTCAACATTGACTTCCTGCTCGGCTACCTCCAAACGCTGTTGCCTCGTCGCCCAGACCTCAAGGTGATCATTACCTCGGCGACGATTGATCCCGAATCGTTTGCGAAGCATTTCGCCGACCCAAAGACGAAGAAGCCCGCGCCGATCATCGAGGTGTCCGGGCGCAGCTACCCGGTCGAGATCCGCTACCGACCACTCGTTGAGGAGACGGAGCAGCCAGACGCCAAGGGTGGCGCACCGAAGATTCGGCGGATCGAGCGAGACCTCTTTGATGCAATAGGTGAGGCGGTCACTGAACTGGGGCGTGAGGCTCCGGGCGACGTGCTCGTATTCCTCTCTGGCGAGGCCGAGATTCGAGACGCTGCAGATGCCCTTTCAGGCCAGGTGGCGCGGGCAAAGACCCCCACCGAGATCCTGCCGCTCTACGGACGCCTGTCGTCTGCGGAACAGCACCGAGTCTTCGAGCGGGCAAGACACCCGGGCGGGCGACGCATTGTGCTTGCGACAAACGTGGCCGAGACCTCGCTGACTGTGCCCGGGATTCGCTACGTCATCGACGCCGGAACCGCCCGCATTTCCCGCTATTCGGCTCGCAGCAAGGTACAGCGGCTCCCGATCGAAGCGATCTCCCAGGCGAGCGCGAAGCAGCGCTCTGGCCGTTCGGGCCGAACGAGTGCGGGCATTGCGATCCGCCTGTACAGCGAAGAAGACTTTGAGTCGCGCCCGGCGTTCACCGAGCCCGAGATTCGGCGCACGGGTCTTGCGAGTGTCATTCTGCAGATGCTCGCACTCGGCCTCGGCGACATTGCGGGCTTTCCGTTCCTCACCCCACCGGATCAGCGCGGTATCGCAGACGGTCTCGGGCTGCTCTCAGAGCTCGGCGCGGTGCGCACGAGCGGCAAGGGATCGCGCGCGAAACACACCATCACGCACACCGGTCGTCAACTCGCGAGGCTTCCGATCGAGCCCCGGTTCGCCCGCATGGTCATCGAGGCGAAGCGACACGAAGTGGTTCCCGAGGTACTCGCGATCGTCGCGGGTCTCACCATTCAAGACGTGCGCGAGCGGCCCCAGGCGGAACGCGGCAAAGCAGATCAGTTGCACGCGCGGTTCGCAGATCCGCTCGGCGACCTCATGACGCTCCTGAATCTCTGGAATTACCTCCAGGAACAGCAGCGCGAGCTCTCTTCGAGTGCCTTCCGTAGGCTCTGCAAGGCAGAGTTTCTCAACTTTCTGCGCGTGCGCGAGTGGATGGATCTCGTACGACAACTCGCAAGGAGCGCGGGCTGGCGCGGCCGCATCTCAGAGGTGAAGGGCGGATCCGCGGAGGCGATCCACCGATCTGTGCTCGCCGGGCTCCTCTCGCAGCTCGGCGTTCGCGACGAACGTCAAGAACGTAAAGTTGCGGGTTCGCGAGGCCCGGCAGCTCCCGGCGCGGTGAAACGCAAGCCCGCGCAGGAGTATCTCGGCTCGCGCGGCACGCGTTTCGTGCTGTACCCGGGCTCGGTGCTTGCGAAGAAACCACCCGAGGTGGTGATGAGCGTCGAACTCGTGGAGACCTCCAGGCTCTTTGCCAGGTCGAACGCGGTCGTGGAGCCCGAGTGGGCTGAGGAACTCGCCGGTTCGCTTGCGAAGCGTCAGATCTCGGAGCCCCACTGGGAACGCAAGCAGGGAGCCGCGATAGCAACCGAACGCGTGACACTCTACGGAGTGCCGATCGTCGCGGGGCGACGCGTGCAGCTTTCGCGGTTTGACGCAGAGCTCGCCCGCGAACTCTTCATTCGCCACGCGCTCGTTGACGGCGAATGGTACGCGGGAGCACAGAGCTCTCCGCACGCGTTCGACCGATCGAACACCCAGCTTCGGCGCGAGCTCGAGCAGCTTGAAGAGCGCACAAGGCGCCGTGACATCGTCAGCGATGACGAGGCGATCTTCGAGTTCTACGACGAGAGAATCCCTGCGCACGTCGCGAGCACACGCGACTTCGAGGGATGGTGGAAGGAGAAGCGGCCCACAGATCCGCATTTCTTGCACCTGCGACGCGAAGCATTGCTCGAGAGCGACGATGACACGGTCGACGACCAGGAGTACCCCAGGCAGTGGCAGCACGGCGACCAGACCTTGAAGCTCAAGTATCGGTTCGACCCAACCGCCGAAGACGACGGCGTGACCGTGAATGTGCCGCTCCCGCTGCTCCCCCGCCTTGAGCCGCACGACTTCGAGAAACTCGTGCCGGGCATGCGCGAAGAGCTTGTCACCGCACTCATCAAGACGCTTCCGAAGGCTATTCGCAAGCACGTGGTTCCCGCGGGCGATTGGGCGCGCACGCTGCTCGGTTCCGTGGGCGAGGAGCTCGACGAAGGGCGGCTCACCGAGCTCCTCGCTGGCGAGATCAAGCGCCGCACGAGTGTGCAGGTCTCGGCAGACGACTTCGACCTGCAGCGACTTCCGACGCATCTCACGCCCACGTTTCGTGTCATCGACGGTCGCGGCCGCACGGTCGGCAGCGGCAAGAGCCTGTTCGAACTGCAGACCAAGCACAAAGAGCAGGCCACGAAGGGTGTCGCGAAGGTCGCGCAGGCGTCGCTGCCGAAGAGCGACCTTGAGCGCACGGCGGTAACTGCATGGAACTTTGGTGATCTCCCGAAGCATGTCGATTCGTCGTTCGCGAAGGGGCGCGCTGGGAGCGCGGGTGTCGTGCGCGCGTATCCCGCAATTGTGGATCGGCGCACATCTGTCGACCTGGTGCTCGTTGCAGACGAGGCAGAGCAACAGCGGCTGACCCGCCGGGGCCTGAGACGTCTCGTCGCGCTCTCGAGTCCGTCGCCGGCAAGCTATATTCGCGACCATCTCTCGAACCAGGAGAAACTTCTGCTCGGAGCCGGGCCGTATCGATCGCTCGACCTCGCGATCGCCGACGTCTCGCTCGCGGTCGCTGACCGCGTGATCCGCCGCCATGCATCAGACGGTCTCGTGTGGCGAGCCGCCGATTTCGAACAGATTGCGAACGATTACGCAGGTAGCCTCATTGACGAGATCTACGCAGCAATTGCACTCACCGCCAAGGTGCTCGACGGTCTGCGACTGGCGCGCAAAGCCATCGACGAGGCGAAATCTATTCAGGTGCTCGGTCAGGTAGCAGATGCCGCGAAACAACTCGACGGTCTCGTGTTCGATGGCTTCGTATCACGGACCGGCCTCGCCGCGCTCGAGCGACTTCCGGTGTATCTTGAGGCGATCCGCATCCGCATGCGCGGATTGCAAGACAATTCGGGCCGTGATCGCGCATGGCAAAACGAGGTAGATCGAGCACTCGTGCTGTTCTCGGAGGCCGGCGGCACGATTCCGCTTCCCGCTGATGCCGCGCCCCACCTCGAACGCACGCGATGGCTCATCGAGGAGCTTCGAGTGAGCCTGTTTGCGCAGCAGTTGCGCACCGCCGAGCCGGTCTCGCTCCAGCGCATTCAGAAGGTCCTCACTTCGAGATGAAAAAACCCCTGCCAGATGGCTAGACTCTGCTGGTGGGTATCTATCGGGATCTTGGGCGCAATCCTGGCGTCTATCGCGTGCTGGTTTCGCAACTCACCGCACGCTTTCCGTTCGGCATGCTGTCGATCATCGTTCTGCTGCACATGCAGCTGCAGTACGGTGACTACACGTCGGCCGGAATCGTGCTCGCAGCGCAGAGCGTTGGCCAGGCGATTTCGGGCCCCCTGTCAAGCCGACTCATGGGGACGCTCGGGATGCGCCGCGTGCTCGCGGCGACCTCGATCATCTGTAGCGCGTTACTTGTCACCATTGCCTTCGTGCACCTGCCGCTTGTCATTGTGACCGCGCTTGCGTTCCTCATCGGCATCACGACCCCTCCGATTACCCCTGCGGTTCGCACGCTCTACCCGCGCATGGTACCGGGCCGACAGATTTCTGCACTGTTCTCCCTCGACGCAGCCGCTCAAGAGCTCATCTGGGTCGTGGGGCCGGTGATCGCGGTCTTCGCCTCGTCACAGTTCGGCACCCCCGTCGGCCTGTGCATTGCCGCCGCGGCGATGCTCATCGGTGGCGCCTGGTTTATCACGACCCCGCAGATGGCAGTAGTGAAGCTCCCGAAGTCACGCACGCGGCTCGGGGGCGTGCTGCGCAGGCCAACGGTGCTCATCTCGACGGTGCTCGGCTTCTTCTTCGTCGCCTCGTTCGCTGCAATTGAAGCGGGCATTGTGCGAGCGTTCGCACCAATGGATGGGTCGGCATCACACGGCAGCCTCGAGTCGGGCCTCGTGCTTGCATTCTTTGCGGGCGGATCGCTGGTCGGCGGACTCATCGTCGGCCATCGCCCCGTGCGCCCCTGGTCAGCCTTCGTGCGCGTCTCAATCGTGCTCGCAGGCACCGCAGCTTGTCTCGTCAGCCTCAACATGTGGTGGCTTTCGGCAGTGCTCTTCCTGGGAGGCATCGGTACGGCGCCGACGTTTGCCGCGATCTCGAGCATGATTGGTGCGACGGTGAAGTTCTCGGAGACCGCCGAGGCATTCGGGTGGATCGGCACCGGCCAACTCGTCGGGGTCGCTGCAGGCTCTGCCATCGGTGGAGTGGCGATCGACGCCATGGGGGCGAATGGCGCAGTCTATGTGTCGGTGGGCTTGCTCGTCGTTGCGGCAATCATCGCTGGAACGACAACACGCTGGATCCCGGACCTCAAGGGTGTGGACATCGAGCAGCCCCCAGAGACCGGGACGATCACAATCCCGCTTCCGTAACGTTTTGCCACAGCGTATGTGCGTACTGGCGCTCGCTGAGTATGTTGATCGCATGAAGAGACTTCGCACGATCCTTGGTATCACCGCGCTGCTCCTTGCACTGCCCCTTGCCGCGTGCTCTGCGCCGCCGAGTTCGACCGAAGCGCGAGACCTCGGAGGAGTCGAACTTCACGCAGACGGCGGTGCTGCTGGATCCGCCGCCGACTCATCGGTCGCCTCTCCCGAAAGCATGGTCATGACCGATGACCGTTCGATCGTGCGAACGGGCAGCCTCGACCTCGAAGTCAAGAGCGTAGGTGAGGCCTCTCAGCAGATCGCCTCGATCGTGGAGGGCCTAGGCGGTGAGATCGCTTCGCAGCAGGTCTCTGGCTCTGGCGACGCGACCCAAAGCGGGAGTCTCCTGATCCGCGTTCCGACCGAACGATTCGCTGAGGCTTTCGATGCCCTCTCAGAGGTTGGCACCGTGCGCTCAGAACAGCGCGCCAGTGACGATGTGACCGAAACGCATGTCGATCTGACCGCCCGTGTCGAAGCTTTGGAAACGTCAGTAGGCAGACTCACTGACTTGCTTGCAAACGCGGAATCGACGAGCGACCTTCTCGAGATCGAGACCGCCCTCTCGGCGAGGCAGGCCGAACTCGATGGTTTGACGGCACAACTCGACTCTCTTGAGGGGCAGATTGAGAGGGCCACCATTTCAATTTGGATGACTGAGCCGAGCGTCTTGCCAGGCGGCGGGCCGCAGAATTTCTGGGAAGCGCTGGGGACAGGAGTGGCATCTATTGGCAGTTTCGCCTCGGGACTCGTTATCTTCGTGGGGATCATCTTGCCGTGGCTCCTCATTCTCGGTGTCGTAGCGGCCGCAGTCCTCATTCCTCTCGGAATCCGCAGGAGAAAGCGTGCCGCACCCACGCCGACGGAATCGGTGCACAATCCACCCAAAGAGTGACGATACGATCACTATTACGCCTGGATCCCACCTGAAAACGCAAGGCGCGCCGAACTAGTATTGCCTCGTCTGTTGTGCGAGACTTGGAGTCCCAACCCCGACGAAGTCACTAAGGAGTGAGTCATCTATGGGCACCTTCGCCGTCATCAACCCGGCTACTGGCGAGACCCTCGCTGAGTACCCGGAAGCGACCGCAGCCGATATTGAAGCAGCACTCGCTGCAACCCAGAAGACCTACCAAGAGTGGTCACGCAAGACGACCGTCGCCGAGCGTGCTGCACTCGCGACCCGCGCCGCAGAACTCTTCGAGGAGCGTAAGGAAGAGCTCGGCGCGATCATCAATCGTGAGATGGGCAAACCCCTCGACCAGTCGATCGGCGAGGCAGAGTTCTCAGGCGCGATCACCGCTGCATTTGCAAACAACGCTGAGGCGTGGCTCGCTGATGAACCACTCGAGGTCGAAGACGGCCTGAAGACGTTCTTCCGCTTCCAGGGCACCGGCGTGATCCTCGGAATCATGCCGTGGAACTACCCGTACTACCAGGTCGCCCGTTTCGCAGTGCCGAACCTCATTCTCGGCAACACGATTGTGCTCAAGCACGCGGCACAGTGCCCAGAGTCGGCGCTCGCTCTCGAACAGCTCTTCCGCGACGCCGGATTCCCCGAGGGTGCGTACGTGAACGTCTTCGCTACCCACGAGCAGATCTCCGACATCATCGCCGACGACCGCATCGCGGGCGTCTCGTTGACCGGTTCAGAGCGCGCAGGGGCGATCGTCGCCGAACAGGCTGGTCGCGCACTCAAGAAGTGTGTCCTCGAGCTTGGTGGATCCGATGTGTTCCTCGTACTCGACACGAAGGACATTGATCACGCTGTCGAGCACGCCGTTGGCGGGCGCATGGAGAACACCGGCCAGGCATGTAACGGTTCAAAGCGCATCGTTGTTATGGACTCGATCTACGATGAGTTCTCGAAGAAGTTCGTCGAGGCCATCGCTGGTCAGAGCTACGGCAACGACTTCGGTCCACTCTCCTCGGCCGCAGCGACGAAGACGCTCACCTCGCAGGTGCAGGGCGCGATCGATCAGGGTGCCGACGTACTGGTGGGCAACAACACACCAGACGGCAACGTCTTCACCCCGACCGTCATTGGTGGCGTCACCCCATCGATGGATGTGTACAGCCAGGAGCTCTTTGGTCCCGTTGCACAGCTGTACAAGGTCTCGAGCGACGAGGAAGCGATTGAACTCGCGAACTCGTCACCATACGGCCTCGGCTCGGTTGTGATCTGCGACGATCTTGAGCGGGCAGAGCAGGTTGGAAACCAGCTCGACGTCGGCATGGTCTTCATCGGTGGAGCGGGCCTTGAAGGTGCCGATGTTCCATTCGGTGGCGTGAAGAAGTCGGGTTACGGCCGCGAGCTCGGCAAGGTCGGCATGCTCGAATTCGCAAACAAGAAGCTCTTCCGCTTCGCAGGATAAGCGCGACATAAAAAGAACGGTTCGGCACTCTTTTGAGGGCCGAACCGTTCTTTTATGTCTGTACGTGGTCGCTAGCTAGCAACTGCGGCTGCCCAACTTACCAGCGTGGCTTGCGCTTTCCATCGGCACGGTTGTTTCCGTAGTCGCGGCCGCCACGATCGCCCCGATCATTGCGATCACGATCGCCGCGATAGCCGCCACGATCTCCGCGGTCATCGCGGCCATAGCCACCGCGGTCTCCGCGGTCATTTCGATCGTTACGGTATCCCCCGCGGTCGCCACGATTGTCACGGTCGCCGCGGTATCCTCCGCGGTCCGATCCACGATCGCCCCGGTAACCTCCGCGACCTCCGCGGTCCGATCCACGGTCACCGCGGTCTTCCCAGCCCCGCCCGCGCGGTGCCGGACCGTTGTCTTCTTTGAGCTCGATGAGCTTGCCGCTCACCCGAGTCGAGCGCAGCGCATCGAGGGCCTCCCGCGAGAGCTGCTTGGGCAGCTCGACGAGCGAGAAATCGTCGCGAATCTGAATCCTGCCAAAGTCATCGCGGGTGAGTCCACCCTCATTCGCGATCGCGCCGATGATCTGACCGGGGTTGATCTTCTGACGGTGGCCGACCTCGATGCGGTACATCTGTAGGTCATCGCGCTGCGTGCGCTGGCGGCGCTCTCCGCGGTCCCCACGGTCACCACGGTCGTCGCGGCCACGCCCGCGATCGCTGCCCCCGTCTTCAAGGAAACGCTGAGCCTGCTGGCGATCACGCGCGAACTTTTGATCGTCTGATTCGTCGAGGAGCAGCGGGGTGTTCCCCTGTGAGACCACCGCGAGTGCGGCGGCGACATCGTTCTCCGGCACGTCGTGATGGCGCACGTAATGGTCGATGATGTCTCGGAACTTCTCGATGCGTTCTGTCTCATCGAGCGCGGCCGTGATCGCGTCGTCGAACCGCGAGAGACGGGTAGCGTTCACCTCATCGACACGAGGAAGCTGCATCTGCGTGAGCGGTTGCTTGGTTGCCCGCTCGATCGATGAGAGCATGCGGCGTTCGCGCGGTGTGACGAAGCTGATCGCGTCGCCGGTACGACCCGCGCGGCCTGTGCGGCCGATGCGGTGCACGTATGACTCGGTGTCAATCGGTAGGTCGTAATTCACGACGTGGCTGATGCGTTCCACGTCAAGTCCACGAGCGGCGACGTCGGTCGCAACGAGGATATCGAGTCGGCCGTCTTTCAGTGACTGCACGGTACGCTCACGCACGTTTTGCGGAATGTCTCCGTTGATCGCAGAGGCGGAGTAGCCTCGCGCGCGCAGCTTCTCAGCTACCTGCTCGGAGTCCCCTCTCGTGCGAGTAAACACGATGAGCCCGTCAAAGTCTTCGACCTCGAGAATGCGGGTGAGCGCATCGAGCTTCTGCATGTACGACACCACAACATACCGTTGAGTGATATTTGCCGAAGTCTGCGTCTTGCCAGCAATCTTCACTTCTTCAGGATCGTTGAGGTACTGCTGCGAAATGCGACGAATCTGCGCCGGCATTGTCGCCGAGAACAGCGCAACCTGCTTCTCGTCCGGTGTGTCAGCGAGAATGGTCTCGACATCTTCCGCGAAACCCATCTTCAGCATCTCGTCGGCCTCATCGAGCACAAGGTACTTGATCTCTGAAAGGTCGAGCGAACCGCGCTTCAGGTGATCCATAATGCGACCCGGCGTGCCCACCACGATGTCGACGCCGCGCCTGAGCGCCGAGAGCTGCTGGCCGTAAGCCTGGCCACCGTAGACCGGCAGCAGGTGCACCTGCGGCAGCTTCGAAGCGTAGCTTTCGAATGCCTCGCAGACTTGGAGCGCGAGCTCTCGTGTCGGCGCAAGCACGAGCGCCTGAGGCACTCCCTGCCCGGGCTCGATGCGGGAAAGAATGGGGAGAGCGAACGCGGCGGTCTTGCCGGTTCCGGTCTGGGCGAGGCCGACAACGTCGCGGCCCTGCAGCAGGGTCGGGATAGTTGCAGCTTGGATCGCCGAGGGTGTCTCGTAACCTACGGCGGTGATTGCTTCAAGCACCTCGGGTGCGAGGCCAAGATCGGCAAAAGTCGTGCGCTGCTCGTCTACGGGGTCTGTATCGGGCGCGTTATTCTCAGAAGAGGGCATCGTATCAGTCTACACGCCCCGAGTCACTCCCAGGTGACTACCGTCGTGGATCTGAAGTAGGACTCCCCCCTGTCGGCCGCACCTCGGCTCACAGCACGAGGCGCGGCCGACAACTGCTCCGTAACTATGCGTGCGGTGTCACCACTGCTCGACCGCTCAGTTTGCCGTCGTGCAAGTCGTGGTAGGCCTGGAGCGCCTGATCCATCGAGTAGGTTTCGACACTCGGCGTGATCTTCCCCTCCCGATACAGCGCGACAACTTCGTAGAGCTCTTCGATCGTTCCCCAGTAGGTGTTCGTGAGCTCGGCCTCGTAAGGGTTCGAGTAGAAATCCCAACTCGTCGGCCCGCCCGCAACGCCGACGATGGTGATGCGTCCTCGACGGGCAATGACCTGCTGCGCAATCTTGATCGTCGGGGTAATTCCCACAAAATCAAATACTGCATCGACCCCCTGGCCGCCGGTGAGTTCCCGGATTCTCTCAGCCTGTCCCTCACCACCTTCGACGGGAATCGCACCTGCTTTCTCGGCCTCAGCCATCGCTTCTGGCTTCATATCGGTCGCATATACCGTGGCACCGGTAATCGCGGTGAGAATTTGCACCGCGATCTGTCCGAGTCCTCCGAGACCGATCACGAGCACGCTTTTTCCGCCACCCTGCAATTTCGGGAGCGCAAGTTTAATCGCGTGAAACGGTGTGAGACCCGCGTCAGCGAGCGGCGCAGCGGCCACCGGATCAGCGTCGCCAAGAGGAACGAGATTTCTCGCGGGAATCGTCATGTACTCGGCCATTCCGCCGTCTCTCCCCAGCCCGGTCGCAAGGTACGGCTGTTCTGCCGCGTTGTAGCAGTACGTGTCCTGCCCACGAGAGCATGCCGGACACTGTCCGCAACCAATAGGACCGTAGGCGAGATAGGCCTCACCGACGTGAATGCCGCTCACGCCTTCGCCAAGTTCTTCGACCCAGCCCGAGTTCTCGTGGCCGAGCGTGTAGCTCGGGGCGAGTTGTGCTCCCATGCCCTCATCGAACTGCTCGAAGATAGCAACATCTGAATGGCAGGCGCCCGCGCCAGCAATTTTCAGCAGCACCTCACCCGGCCCAGGTTTCGGGCGCTCTACCTCTTCGATCGTCGGGAATGTCTTCCAAGCCGTAAAACGTACTGCCTTCATCATGCACTCCTTGCTGCGCGCACAGGGCGGTACCTAGACGACTTCAAGCACCGAATTGAAACCCAGTACATACGCACTCCCGATCGTATGTCGCACCGCACGAATCTCTAGCAAGTTTGCTAGGCCTGACAACGCCGTGAACCGCCGCCCAAGTATCTCTAGTGGCTTCCGTACGAAATGGTCAGAATAGCCATGACAGGACACGAGCGATTGCCCGGATTTGACCCGCGGTCAGTTGTCCGGTCTACCAGACAGCTCGCACGCTTTGTGTGTTGTCCCTGCCCCATGATCGCGGTGAGATGGAACCACACAACCGAAAGGACCGTCATGGCACTTCCAGGCGCACGCCCAGTCCGCGCTCCTCGCGGTACGACAATTTCGGCGAAGAGTTGGCAAACCGAGGCCCCTCTGCGCATGCTCATGAACAATCTCGACCCAGAGGTTGCCGAGCGACCCGACGATCTCGTCGTGTACGGAGGAACCGGGCGCGCCGCCAGGTCGTGGGAGGCATTCGACGCCATCGTCGACACACTTCGCGACCTCGAAGAAGACGAGACTCTCCTCGTGCAATCGGGCAAGCCTGTCGGCGTATTCCGCACGAACGTTTGGGCACCAAGAGTGCTCATCGCGAATTCAAATCTCGTCGGTGACTGGGCGACCTGGCCAGAGTTTCGAAAGCTCGAAGCCGAGGGACTCACCATGTACGGTCAGATGACCGCGGGGTCGTGGATCTACATTGGCACTCAAGGAATTCTGCAGGGAACGTTTGAGACGTTCGCGGCGGTGGCGCGAAAGATCGCCGCCCGAGAGGGCGGGCTGTACGAGCACAGCGAGGGATCCCTCGCCGGAACCATTACGCTCACGGGCGGGTGCGGCGGAATGGGAGGTGCGCAGCCGCTCGCTGTCACGCTCAATGACGGAGCCTGCCTTATCGTCGACGTCGACGAGACGCGTCTCCGCCGCCGGGCTGGAAAGCGCTACCTCGATGAGGTCGTCACCGACATCGACGAGGCGATCGCAAAGGTGCAGCGCGCGAAAGAGGAACGGCGCGGCTGGTCGGTCGGACTCGTAGGAAACGCTGCAGAGGTGTTCCCCGAACTCTTGCGCAGGCATCGGGCCGGTGAGATCCACATCGATATCGTGACCGACCAGACGAGCGCGCACTATCCACTCTCGTATTTGCCGATCGGTTACGACGTAGCCACGTGGCACGAGAGGGCAGAGGCCGACCCAGAAACGTTTACCGCAGACGCGCAAGCTTCGATGGCCGCGCACGTGCGCGCAATGGTCGAGTTTCAAGATGAAGGTTCTGAGGTGTTTGACTACGGAAACTCGATTCGCGATGAGGCCCGCAAGGGCGGGTACGGTCGCGCGTTCGAGTTTCCGGGCTTTGTTCCGGCCTACATTCGACCACTGTTCTGCGAGGGGCTCGGGCCGTTCAGGTGGGCCGCGCTCTCTGGCGATCCCGAAGACATTCGCGTCACCGATGAGGCAATTCTCGAACTGTTTCCAGAGAACGAGCATCTCAGGCGGTGGATCCGCGCAGCGCAGGAACGCGTCGAGTTTGAGGGCCTCCCCGCCCGCATCTGCTGGCTCGGGTACGGCGAGCGCGCAAAGGCCGCTGTGCGCTTCAATGAGCTCGTGGCCGAGGGGAAGATCTCTGCTCCGATCGTCATTGGCCGCGACCACCTCGACTCAGGCTCTGTGGCATCGCCGTACCGGGAGACGGAGTCGATGGCCGATGGTTCAGATGCGATCGCCGACTGGCCGCTCTTGAACGCGCTCACCGCGACCTCCTCTGGCGCAACGTGGGTATCGCTGCATCACGGCGGCGGAGTGGGCATCGGTCGCTCGATCCACTCGGGGCAAGTTTCGGTTGCCGACGGCACAGCGCTCGCCGCGGAGAAGCTTCAGCGGCTTCTCACGAACGACCCGGGAATGGGCGTGATTCGACACGTCGACGCCGGGTATCAGCGGGCTGCAGACGTGGCGGCCGAACGAGGCGTGCGCGTTCCGATGGAACCCACGATCCGCAACACCGACGAGGCCTGGTAGGTCAGCATGTCTTCCCTGCTCATCGATAACATCGCCGAACTCACGACGAATAACCCTGAGTTGGGGCCGGGAGTCGGCGGCAGGCTGCACAACGCTGCTGTAGTCGTCGAGGCGGATCGCATCGCCTGGGTCGGGCCAGCGTCAAAAGCACCGCAGGCAGACACGCGCTACGACGCGGGCGGCCGAGCGCTGCTCCCAGGGTGGGTCGACTCGCACACCCACATGGTGTTCGCGGGAGATCGCGGGGCCGAGTTCGAGGCCCGCATGGCGGGCACCGCATATGCCGCAGGAGGAATCAATATCACCGTGGCTGCGACTCGGGCCGCGAGCGACGAATCGCTGCATCGCAACCTCGCCCGGCTCGTGAGCGAAGCACGACGCGACGGTACAACGACAATTGAGACGAAGACGGGATACGGTCTCACCACCCGAGACGAGGTGCGCTCGGCACGCATCGCTGCGCAGGTCGTCGACGCCGTAACTTTTCTCGGCGCGCACGTGGTGCCAGAAAACACCTCGACTGACGCGTACCTCGATCTCGTGACGGGGTCAATGCTCGACGCGGTGGCGCCTCACGTGAGTGCCGTCGACGTGTTCTGCGAGGAGGGTGCCTTTGACGAGGCCGCTTCCCGCCGGGTGCTCGAAGCCGCGCGGTCGCGGGGCCTCGCAACCCGGGTTCACGGCAACCAGCTCGGTCACGGGCCGGGCGTGCAGCTCGCAGTTGAGTATGGCTCGTTGAGTGTGGATCACTTGGGGTTCCTCGCTCCGGAAGACTTGGCTGCCCTTGCGCACTCTCACACCGTCGCGACGGTGCTTCCTGCGTGTGACCTCTCTACTCGTATGCCCTTCGCTCCCGCACGCGAACTCCTCGATGCTGGCGCGACACTCGCCATCGCATCGAACTGCAATCCGGGCACCTCGTTTACGAGTTCAATGGCGTTTTGCGTAGCGACTGCGGTGCTGCAGATGGGTCTGACCGTCGAAGAGGCGGTACGTGCGGCGACGCTCGGTGGGGCAACTGCGCTCGGCATGCACGAGGACGGGTGGGTGGACCCACGCGGCAACGCGCAACCAAGAGTCGGCACGCTCTCACCGGGTGCTCGCGCCGATCTGCAGCTTATCGATGCGCCGTCCGCGAGCCACCTCGCCTACCGGCCCGGCATACGTCTCACTCACGCGGTGTGGATCGCCGGCCGTGAATTCGGTGCGTGAGCGTCTCGGCAACAGCACGAACTTCGGCAGCAATTGCTCCGTATTCTGGTTCCGGAATATCCTCGTCCCGAAAGGTGAGCGCGATCGCTGCGACTGGCCAGGCCCTGTGGTCGAGCACCGCTGAGGCGACCGAGGAGAATCCTTCGGTCACCGATCCGCGCTCGACCGCAAAACCTCGCGTCACAGTGTCATCGAGCACAGTGCGCAGCTTTGAGTAACGATCAATACTGCGCTCGTTCCCCAGTCGATGAGTGAACGCCTGCTCGTTCGGGTACAGCGCCCGCACCTGCGCTTTGGGCAGCGACGCGAGGATCGCGCGGCCGCTCGCGGTGAGATGCATCGGCAGCCTGACATCAACGTCTGTGACGAGGGACGGCGCCCCGTGCGCTCGCTCTTCAATCACGTAGAGCACCTCGTTGCCGCTCGGTACGGCGAGGTGCCCACTCACTCCCATGCGATCCACAAGTTGCGCGATGAGTGGCCTGCCCAGCCTCGCGAGCGGCTCCTGCTTCTCGTACGCGAGGCTGAGTTCGACGGCCGCAATGCCGAGTCCGTACCGCCGCTCCTCGGGGAGATGCATGACAAAGCCGTGCTCTTGCATCGTTGCGAGCAACTGATACACGCTTGAGCGCGGGAGTTCGAGTTGCGAGGCGATGATGCTAGCCGGTACCGGCCCCCGCGAACGGGCGAGCAAACTGAGAATGCGCAACAACTGATCAGCTGCTGGCACCTTGGGCACGCTCATGCAGGCAGCCTACGCGAGTGGCGCGCCAAGCGCCGCCTCTACGGCATCAAGTACCGCGCCGCTCTCGACAAACTCGTGTGCCTCCGCGATTGTCGGCGAGAGAAAGCTGTCGGTTTCGGGCGCGGGAATCCGCGTGCGAAACAGCCTATGCACCGCTGCAGTCGCGGGCGCCGGCGTGCCGTCGCCCTGTGCAGCACGGAAGTCCAGAGCTCTCGTCGATGTGAGCAACTCGATGCTCAGCACCCGCGAGAGGCCATCGATGGCCTTCCTGAGTTTGAGCCCCGCTGCCCACCCCATCGATACGTGATCCTCTTGCATGGCCGATGACGGAATCGAGTCGACTGACGCTGGGTTCGCGAGGCGCTTGAGCTCGGAAACGATGCCTGCTGCCGTGTACTGCGCGATCATCAGTCCTGAGTCGAGACCAGCATCTGCCGCAAGGAACGGCGGGAGTCCGTGGTTTCGTGCCACGTCGAGGAACCGGTCGGTCCGACGCTCGGAGATGCTCGCGAGATCTGCGACTGCGATCGCGAGAAAATCGAGGACGTAGCCAACGGGTGCTCCGTGGAAGTTTCCGTTTGATTCGACCCGCCCGTCGGGCAGCACGACCGGATTGTCAATTGCCGAAGCAAGCTCGACGGCGGCGACCCGGTCGGCGTGCGATGCAGTATCGCGTGCGGCACCGTGTACCTGAGGGGCACACCGCAGTGAGTATGCGTCTTGCACACGGGTGAATTCGCCCTCGCGGGGCCGCTGAATAAGATGGGAATCCTTAAGCAATGTGGCCATGTTTGCGGCCGCGACGGCCTGGCCCGGGTGGGGCCTGAGTGCGTGGAGATCCGCCTGAAACACCGCATCCGTGCCCGTCAACGCCTCAACGCTCGCCGCGGCAGCAAAATCGGCAATCGCGAACAACCTATCGAGATCGTGCAGTGCGAGGCACAGCATGCCGAGCATGCCATCGGTGCCGTTGATCAGCGCCAAGCCCTCTTTCTCGAGGAGCACGATCGGCTCGATCGATGCTGCTGCGAGCGCATCTGCTGCCTCCATCGGCGACTCCTGTCCGGCAACTCGGACGCGGCCTTCGCCCCCCGCTTCGCTCGGTGGGCAATCGCGGTGGCGATTCCGAGGGTCAGGTTGTGGACGCAGTGCGTCCACCCGAACCTGACCCTCGCCCATGAGCGTGAGCGCGCAGTGTGCGAGAGGGCTGAGATCGCCTGAGCAGCCGAGTGAACCGTACTCGTGCACAATGGGGGTAATGCCCGCGTTAAGGATCTCGGCATAGGTCTCGACCACGACCGGCCGCACACCGGTGCGACCGGTCGCGAGGGTTTGGAGCCTGAGCAGCATGAGTGCGCGAACGACCTCCCGGTCGACCTCGGCCCCGCTGCCCGCGGCATGCGAGCGGATGAGGCTGCGCTGCAGCTGCTTACGTTTCTCCACCGGTATCTGCACCTTCGCGAGCGCACCGAAGCCCGTAGAGACGCCGTAGTGGGGCACGGTGTCGTCTGCGAGTGCGGCAATAACATCGCTGCTCTCAGCAACGCGTTCGAGCGCCGCCGCACTGATCTCAACGTGCGCGCCGCCGCGCGCGACCGCGACAACGGACTGGCGACTCAGCGGCGCGTCGCCGAGCGTTACTGTTTCGCGGTGCGATGTGATGGTTTGCTCGCTCATGCTTCGATTTCATCTCACGCAGGGAGCATTTGGGAGCTCCTCACGCGCAACTCAGTCCGGGATACCGGACATATGCGGGCCGTACGCATTGACGCAGCATCGCGTGCACTTGCTACCGTGCAGGTATGAGCACGACACCTTCTGAGACGCACCTGGCTGCCGATCCACTGTGGCCCCGCACGGGTGCCTGGGAGCGCCTCGCAGACGACGCGCGCGTCGACCTCGCGCTCGTTGGCATTCCCACGTCGGCAACGTCGCTCTCCCCCACGCAGGCGCACCTCACTCCGGCGGCGGTGCGGCAGGCGCTACGACGCTACTCGAGCCACCTGGTGTCATCCGGTGGCCGTGGCGACGAAGCAGAGCTTGTGCTCGACGAGGCCCTGACGATCGCTGACGCTGGCGATGCGCGAGACCCTGATACCGAACACGGCGAGGCCGATGCCACAGCGCTCGTTCGAGACCTCGCAGCGCGCAGCGAGCTTGTTGTGATGCTCGGTGGCGACAACGCACTCACGGTGCCCGCGGCGCTGGGGGTTGCGGGTGCGGAACTGGAAGCAGCCGGGCTTATCACGCTCGACGCACATCACGACCTCCGCGATGGGCGCAGTAATGGGTCACCAGTTCGCAGACTCGCCGAGGCGGGCCTGAACCCACGACGCATCGTGCAGATCGGCATCGCAGACTTTGCGAACTCTCACGCCTACCGCAAGCGTGCGAAAGAGCTCGGCATCACGGTGATCCACCGCGACGAACTCCACGAGCGCCCGCTCCGAGAGATTGTCGCAGAGGCGCTGCGTATTGCCGGCGCAGGCGGCGGCCCGATACATGTGGATCTTGACGTCGACGTCTGCGACCGCTCAGTCGCGCCGGCATGCCCGGCATCAGTTCCGGGCGGCATCGGGGCGCACGAACTCCGTCTCGCGGCTCGTTTACTCGCTGCCCACCCTCAGGTGAAAGGTATCGACATCGCCGAAGTCGACGCGAATGCCGATGCTCCCGACGGGCGCACCGTGCGACTCGCGGCACTGTGCGTATTGGAGTCGGCGGCGGGGCTCGCGATCAGGCTGAATCGAGTCGCCAGTCAATAGGAGTCGCACCCTGTGCCGCGAGCAATGCGTTCGCGCTGCTAAACGGTTTCGAACCGAAGAACCCGCGCGAAGCGGACAGGGGTGAGGGGTGCGCGCTCTCGATCAGTGGTATGCCTCCCAATGCGGGTGCGAGCGACCGTGCGTCGTTGCCCCAGAGAATGGCGACGAGCGGTTCGCCACGGGAGACGAGCGTGCGGATCGCCTGGTCAGTCACCGCCTCCCACCCCCGGCGGCGATGAGAGCCGGCCTCACCCGCCCGAACCGTGAGCACTCGGTTCATGAGCATTACGCCCCGATCGGCCCACGCGCTGAGGTCTGCATGCTGGGCAGGAGCGATACCGAGATCGTCGTGCAGTTCTCGATAAATGTTCGCAATGCTGCGCGGAATGGGGCGTACGTCGCGGGCGGCCGCGAACGCGAGCCCGATCGGGTGTCCGGGTGTCGGATACGGGTCCTGCCCGACAACCAGAACACGCACGTCAGCGAGTGGTCGCTCGAATGCCGCGAAGATGCGATCTCGAGCAGGAAGCACCTGCACCCCTGCCGAGCGCTCGCTCTCAAGAAACCTGTCGATGTCTCTGAGCTGACCCGCGACAGGCTCAAGCGCTTCGCGCCAATCCGGGGCTACCGCATCTTGCCACTGCAGCAATTACTGCTCCCGCGGCTTCACTGAGAGTGGTCCCCGGTGCGAATGGAACACGCTCGACTGCGCGACTGGGCGAATGACGATGAGATCCTGATTCACATGCGGTGGCTGCTCAAACGCGCCGACGAGCACACGGGCGACATCCTCTGCAGTGAGCGGGATGAGATTTTCGTACGGTTTCTCGGCATTCTCCGCGTCACCGCGCAGTCGATTCAATGTGAACTCCTCAGTGTGCACGAGACCGGGCGCGAGCTCCATAACGCGAATCGGTTCGCCAGCGAGCTCAAGGCGTAACACCTCAGTCACCGCGTGAGCGGCGTACTTCGCAGCGTTGTATCCGCCACCACCGGGGTATGCGGCGAGGCCCGCGGTCGAGGTGAGGTTCAGTATGGATGCCCATCCGTGGTGCGTCCCGTCTCCCCCTACGCTCGCTGCCTCTCGCAACACGGGCAGCATTGCCGCCGTCACCGAGCGCAGCCCGAGCACGTTCACCTCAAACATGCGCCGCCAGTCATCGTTGTCTGAGGCCTCTACCGATTCAGTGCCAATGGCCCCACCCGCGTTATTTACGAGTGCCGATGCTCCGCCGGTGTCGGAGACCTCCGCAGCCATGCGACGCACAGCCTCCTCATCAGTGATGTCGCAGACGATCGCGTGTGCGCCGGATTCGTCAGCGAGGGCCCGCAGGCGATCCGCTCTGCGAGCCACCGCCACGACGCTCCAGTCGAGTTCTGCGAATCTGCGCACCGTCGCGGCACCGATTCCAGAGCTCGCTCCAGTCACCACTACGCGCTTCTGCATTCCGTCTCCTCACCATCAGGATGATTACGTCTTATGTCGCATACGTTACGCTTCGTGTCGACGAGCATTGCGTCGCCGGAGACACGTGCTTACTGTCAATTGCAACATCACTCCATCGTAAACACTTCGACAACCACACATCTAGGAGCACAGCATGACTGACAAGACGGCTTGGGGATTTGAGACCAAGCAGATCCACGCGGGTCAGGAACCAGACCCGACGACCGGTGCTCGCGCGCTGCCCATCCACCAGACCACCGCGTTCGTTTTTGACAGCACCGAGCAGGCCGCGAATCGCTTTGCGCTTGCAGAACTCGGACCCATCTACACTCGCATCACGAATCCGACCCAGGAGGTCGCTGAAAACCGCATTGCGGCCCTCGAGGGCGGGTCTGCCGCGCTGCTCCTCGCAAGCGGCCAGGCTGCGTCGACATTCGCTGTGCTGAACATCGCAAATGCTGGCGATCACATCGTTTCTTCGTCGTCGATCTACGGAGGCACCTACAACCTCTTCAAGTACTCGCTGGCAAAGCTCGGCATCGAAGTGACGTTCGTCGAGGATCAGGACGATCCAGCAGCATGGCAGCGCGCGGTTCGCCCGAACACCAAGCTCTTCTTCGCTGAGTCCATCGCGAACCCTCGTTCGAACGTGCTCGACATTCGCGCGGTTGCCGACATCGCTCACGAAAACAGCGTGCCACTCATCATCGATAACACGATCGCGAGCCCATACCTCGTGCGCCCATTCGAGCACGGCGCAGACATCGTCGTGCACTCGGCCACGAAGTTCCTCGGCGGTCACGGCACAACCATGGGCGGCGTCATCGTCGACGGCGGCACGTTCCCCTGGTCAGAGCATGCCGACAAGTTCCCTGGTCTCACCGAGCCAGACGAGTCATACAACGGTGTGAGCTACACCGGCGCCGTCGGTGACGCAATTGCGTACATCATCAAGGCGCGCGTGCAGCTGCTCCGCGACCTCGGGTCGGCGATTGCCCCGATCAACGCCTGGTTGCTCCTCCAGGGCATCGAGACCCTGTCGCTGCGCATCGAGCGTCACGTGCAGAACGCCCAGGAAATCGCGGAGTGGCTCGAGGCGCACGCAGATGTCGCGAGCGTGTCCTACTCAGGCCTCCCGTCGAGCCCGTGGTACGCGGTTGCAAACAAGTACGCGCCTCAGGGTGTTGGCGCAGTGCTCTCGTTCGAGCTCAAGGGCGGCGTCGAGGCGGGTAAGGCGTTTGTGAACTCGCTCGACCTCTTCAGCCACGTCGCCAACATCGGAGACGTGCGTTCGCTGGTGATCCACCCTGCGTCGACGACCCATTCACAGCTCACGCCAGAGCAGCAGCTCACCGCTGGCGTCACACCGGGCCTCGTGCGCCTCTCGGTGGGCCTTGAGCAGATCGACGACATCAAGGCCGACCTCGAGCGCGGATTCGCCGCCGCCCGCGAGGTTGTGAAGGCCGCCGCGTAGGTCGCCCCTTTTTCCCGCAATGTGCGCCGCCTCCATTGTCGAGTCGGCGCACATTCCAGTTTGACGAGCGTTCAAAGCGCAATCTGCGCCGAGTCGACGCAGAGAGTTTGGGCCCTGAGGCTGGGGCCTGGTTGGGCTGAGCTGGGGTGAGGTCTCGTGTGAGTGTGGATCACGCGCCCTCGGCGCGACGCACCATCTCGGGAACCCACAGAGGTACGAACGGCGAGACGCATCCCGGAGACGTCGGGTAGTCCCGAAGAACACCTAGGCGCTCCCCCATTTCGAGCACGCGGGAACGGTGCTCAGGTGAGTTGATGCCGATCTCCCCCATCGCGAAATTCATCGCCCACTGCAGCCGCTCGGGCGCTCGGGCGATTTCAGCATCAATCTGGTCGAGCAACGCGTCGCGGTTCAGGCCCGCATCGTGTTTCTTCACCCGCTGCGTTGTCAGATCCCACGCTGCTGCAGCAACCACCGGATCCTCGTCGCCAAACCACCGCTCACGCAAGGCTTCAGCGTGCGGTCCCTTCATCACGATATAGCTCACGAGCCAATCCTGAACCTTCGGGACCCTGGCCTCACGGAGCATCGCATCGAGCTCGTCCTCGCCAAAGTCTTTCGGGCGGCTAACTAGCAGTGCGACGAGCCGTGACGCGGTGTCGCCTGTGGCCCAGAGTTCACGCGCGAGTTCCGCGTCGCGACCCGCTTCCTTCGCAACGGCGCGCAACTTGGTGAGATTCACGGCGTGGTCGTCGCCGTGCTTCGCATTTACCTCGAGTATCCGTGGATCGGCGAGCGCCTCGAGCCGCTCGCGCACCTCACCTGCTGTCAACGTCATGCTCAGAGCCTACGCTCAGTTCTCGTAATAATTCCGCACGCAATTCGATTCCGGGCCACAATAGAGTCTTATGGACTGGCAGACCCCGGAGGATTCGTTCCTCACCGACTTCATCACCGATGCGCAATTGCGCGCACTCATGGGTCGGCCTCCGATCTCGGGCGGCTGGCGCGACGGCGACCCGATCGGCGATCGCAAGTTCGTATCACTCGGGGCGCTCACGACTGAAGCGGGCGAAGAACTCCCCCGCGTTCGCATGGCCTACGAGCAGTTCGGAGAGCTTAACGACCGTCGTGACAACGCCATCCTGGTGTTCCACGCGCTCACGGGCGATAGTCACCTCGTTGGCCCGGCAAGCGCGGGTCACCCGACCGACGGTTGGTGGAGCGAGATCGTGGGCCCGGGAAAGTCGCTCGACACCGACAAGTACTGCATCATTGCTCCAAACGTTCTCGGCGGGTGCCAGGGAACCACTGGTCCGAGCTCGCTTGCCCCCGATAACCGTGAGTGGGGGGCTCGGTTCCCGTACCTCACGATTCGCGACCAAGTACGAGTAACCGCACAGTTCGCTGACGAACTCGGTGTGGATCGCTTCCGCGCCGTCATCGGAGGCTCCATGGGCGGCATGCACGCACTCGAATGGGGAGTGATGTACCAAGAGCGCACCGAGCGTCTCGCGGTCATCGCGGCACCCCCTGTGACAACCGCCGACCAGATCGGCTTGAATCTCGTGCAGCTTGAGGCGATCCGCTCTGACCCCGCGTACCACGGCGGCGACTACTACGATGCACCAGACGGCATCGGCCCGCACCACGGTCTAGCAACAGCTCGGAGACTCGCGTTGCTCAACTATCGCAGCAACACAGAACTCGACGACCGGTTTGGCCGCTCGTGGCAATCAGCGGTGAGCCCGCTCGGCAAGGGCGGCCGGTTCGCCGTCGAGTCATACCTCGACTTCCACGGGAACAAGTTCACGAGACGCTTCGACGCGAACAGTTACGTCACGCTCGTGCAGGCCATGAACTCGCACGATGTCGGGCGCGGTCGGGGTGGCGTGCGCGCTGCGCTGCAAACCATCGAGATTCCAACGCTCATCCTTGGTATCCCGAGCGACCGGCTGTTCACGATCGAGGGACAAGACGAAATCGCAGTGCACACTCCGGGCAGCCTCGACGGGGATCGTGCAACTCGGGTTGACTCGCCCTATGGTCACGATTCGTTCCTCATAGAGTTCGACCTCGTGGGTGAGCAGCTCTTGCGTTTGCTCGCGATCTAGTCTCCGTAACGCTGCCTGCGTGTCGCATCTTGAATCTCTCCGACGAGTTCTTCAATAACATCTTCGAGGAACACTGCCCCGAGTTCAGTTCCTAACCCATCGATGATTCGGGCCATGTGAATTCCGCGCAACTGCATCTGAGCGAGTACGTCTTCGAGGTCTGTGTCGACGTGAAGTGTGAGCATCTCGCGGATGCGTTTCGGCGGAATTGGCTCGTTAATGAAGTGTTCGGTGGTGCGAACCAGGTCTTTGATGTGCGCAAACCCGGCAAGCCCACCCTCGGCGTTCGAGATCGGGTAGCGCGAGAAGCCGTGCTTTGCGACCGCCAGTTCAACATCGGCCGGGGTGGACCCAGCAGGGAGCACAACGAGACGGTCTGATGGAACTAGCACATCACCAGCACGCTTGAGCGTGAATTCAAAGGCGGCAGTCAACGCACCGCTTCGGTCTTCAAGCACACCCTCACGCCTGGAGTGGTCAACAATGCTTGCAACCTCCTCAAGCGTATAGGTGCTGGTGTGCTCAGATTTCGGCTCAACGCCGAACAGCCTCAGCACACCGTTCGCAACCGCGTTCAGTGCCGAGATGATGTGTCGAAATACGTGCGAGACCCATACGAGTGGGGGCGCCAACAGCAGCACTGCCCGATCTGGCAACGAGAATGCTGCGTTTTTCGGCACCATCTCGCCAAACACCACGTGCAAGTAGGTGACGATCAAGAGCGTGAGAATGAACGCAGAGATGCTCACGGTTTGGGCGTTCAGTCCGGTCCAGGCAAGCGGCACTTCGAGCAGATGGTGGATCGCGGGCTCAGACACATTCAGGATCACGAGCGAGCACACCGTAATACCCAGTTGGCATGTTGCCAACATGAGCGTGACGTGCTCCATGGCGAACAGCGCGGTCTTCGCGCGCTTCGATCCTGCATCAGCGAGCGGTTCGATCTGCGACCGCCTAGCCGAGATCACCGCAAACTCTGCGCCGACGAAGAACGCGTTCGCAATGAGCAGGAGCACCAACCACACAAGTCCTAACCAGTCGCTCATGAGATCCCCCCTTCCCCATCGACATCTTCGGGCGCTAAGGCAGGGCCGATGTACCGGAGTCGCGCAATTCGGCGGCCCTCCATGCGCTCAACGCGCAGCGTCGAGCCATCCGGCAATTGCACCTCCGCACCGGGTTCCGGAATCCGACCAAGCTCGCGCAGCACGAAACCCGCGACCGTGTCGAACTCGTCGTCGTCTGGAACCTCAATGCCAGTCTGTTCTTGGAGCTCATCAGGGCGAAGATCTGCCGGGAAGGTGAGTTCGTCGGCGGTGCCGATGACTCCCGCAGCAGCTCGGTCGTGCTCGTCTGCGACCTCACCGATGATTTCCTCGACAAGGTCTTCGAGTGTCACAAGGCCCGCTGTGCCACCATACTCATCGACGACAATTGCGAGTTGGTACCCAGAAGACCTGAGCTGCTCAAGCAACTGGTCGACTCGAATGGTCTCGGGAACGCGCAACGGTTCTTCCGTGAGCGCCGCAACGGGGACCTCGCCTCGTTTATTGCGCGGTACCGACACTGCCTGCTTCACGTGCACAATGCCGACAACGTCATCGCGATCCTCGTCGATGACCGGGAAGCGAGAAAACCCGCTTCTTCCAGAAAGCTCAAGCACAGCGGTCGCGGGTTCGAGACGCTGTATGTTCACCATGCGCAACCTGGGCGTCATGACGTCGGAGGCGGTGAGTTCTGCGAAGTGCAGCGTCCGATCGAGCAGCGTCGCGGTGTCGCGCTCGAGCAACCCCTCGCTCGCCGAGTGACGCACAAGTGACGAGAGTTCTTCTGCTGATCGCGCGCCTGAAAGTTCTTCCTTCGGCTCAATGCCGATTGACCGAAGCAGACCGTTCGCGCTGCCGTTCAGCACCTGCACGGCAGGCTTGAATATAAACGTGAACCCCGCTTGCAACGGCATTACGAGCTTCGCGGTTTGCAGCGGCATTGCAATCGCGAAGTTCTTGGGAACGAGTTCGCCCACGATCATCGAGAAGATGGTCGCGAGCGCAACCGCAATCGGCACACTCACGAGGCGTTGGAATTCTGTCGGCAACCCAAGCGCGCTGAGCGGGGCGTCAAGAAAGGTGCTGATGGCCGGCTCAAACAGATAACCGGCAAGGAGCGTCGTGAGCGTGATGCCAAGTTGCGCACTCGACAAATGAGTCGAGGTACGGGTGAGTCCGCGGATCACCATGTCGAGTCCGCGCTGACCCCCGCTACGCCTGCGTTCGAGATCTTGGCGGTCGAGTGCCACGAGCGAGAACTCGGCAGCGACAAATACGCCGGTGCCGAGGGTGAGGAGGATACCGAGGGTGAGTTGCACCCACTCGTTCATCGCTGGACCCCGTATATTTCAGTGTTCCGCGAATAATCGCGGCTGGTACTCGGAGGGTCTGACGATCTTCGGGGGTCTGCGTCCATGATTCCCTCACTTTATCAGTGCGATTGGCAATTTCCATAGACAAAAGGCGTAGGCTTATAGGGTGTGCGATCACCGGGTCACAATGACTGTTCAAACTGCCAACATGCAGTTGCACCGATCGCACAATCTCGTCAACACTCATGGGAGAGGAAGTCGCATTGGCTGAGCGAACGGATACCACAAATCACGATGGATCCGCAGAAGATTTTGGTGCTAATGCTTGGCTCGTCGACGAAATGTATAAGAAATACATCGTCGATAAGGATTCGGTAGACCCGTCGTGGTGGCCAACCCTCGAAAAGTTCAAAGCATCATCGACCGGCCCCGCTGCCACGAAAGCCCAGGCTCGCTCTACCGCACCAGCATCTCCCCAGGCCGGTAATCACGCGGCTCCCCCAACGAGTCCGGTTACCCTCCCAGCACGCACCACCAATGTTGCGCCGCGTACAGCACCAATTCCGGCTGAGGCGCCACGCACGTCGCCAGCCCCTGTCGTCGAGGCAGGCGAAGATCAGGTCACGGCGCTGAAGGGCATGGCGCGCACACTCGTGAAGAATATGGATGAGAGCCTGACGGTTCCGACCGCGACGAGCGTGCGTTCAGTTCCGGCGAAGCTCCTCATCGACAATCGCATCGTCATCAACAGTCACCTGAGGCGCAGCCGCGGCGGAAAGGTGTCGTTCACGCACCTCATCGGTTGGGCGCTTATTCAGACGCTCAAAGAGCTTCCCGCGCAGAATGTCTCGTACGCCGAGGTCGACGGAAAGCCCTCGGTCGTCGTGCCCGCCAACATCGGCCTCGGAATCGCAATCGACGTACCAAAGTCTGACGGCACACGCTCTCTGCTCGTTCCCTCCATCAAGCGGGCCGAAACTCTCGACTTCAACGAGTTTCTCGCCGCATACGAAGACCTCGTGAAGCGCGCTCGTGACAACAAGCTCACTGCGGCCGATTTCCAGGGAACAACAATCTCACTGACAAACCCGGGCGGCATCGGCACCGTGCACTCGGTGCCACGCCTTATGAAAGGTCAGGGCTCGATCATTGGCGTGGGTGCGCTCGAATACCCAGCCGAATTCCAAGGCGCCTCAGCAGAGGTACTCACCGATCTCGGGGTTTCAAAGACCATCACGCTCACCAGCACTTATGACCACCGCGTCATTCAGGGCGCTGGCAGCGGCGAGTTCCTCAAGCACGTTCACGAGCGACTCATCGGGGGCAAGAACTTCTACGAAGAGGTCTTCGCGGCCCTCCGCATTCCCTACAAGCCGATCCAGTGGGCAAACGACATCCGCGTCGATATTTCCGGGGCGATCGATAAGTCCGCGCGCGTGCAGGAGCTCATCAACGCGTTCCGGGTTCGTGGCCACCTCATGGCCGACACCGATCCACTCGAGTACGTGCAGCGCACGCACCCAGACCTCGAGATTGAGAACCACGGACTCACGTTCTGGGACCTCGATCGCGAGTTCGTGCCTGGCGGCATCGGCGGCCAGCGCATGATGAAGCTTCGCGACATTCTCGGAGTACTGCGTGATTCATACTGCCGCAAAATTGGCGTCGAATACATGCACATCCAGGGACCCGAGGAACGCCTCTGGTTGCGAGAACAACTCGAGGTTCCGTACGCGAAGCCTGGCATCGAGGCACAGATGCGAATTCTCGAGAAGCTCAACGAAGCCGAAGCATTCGAGACATTCCTGCAGACGAAGTATGTTGGCCAGAAGCGGTTCAGCCTCGAGGGCGGCGAATCGGTGATTCCGCTCCTCGACGCAATGCTGATTGATGCGGCCGAGGACGGCGTCGATAGCGTTGACATCGGCATGGCCCACCGCGGGCGCCTGAACGTGCTGTCAAACATCGCGGGCAAGACCTACGGCCAGATTTTCCGTGAGTTCGAAGGAACTGCAAAGAAGACCGGATCTGGCGATGTGAAATATCACCTCGGTACTTCGGGCGTGTTCACCGCCCCGAACGGCACCCAGGTACCGATCCACCTTGCAGCAAACCCCTCGCACCTCGAGACCGTGAATGGCGTGCTCGAGGGCATCGTGCGCGCGAAGCAAGATCTGAAGCCAATTGGCTCCTTCACCACCCTGCCGATCCTCATTCACGGCGACGCTGCGATGGCTGGGCAGGGCGTCGTCTACGAGACGCTCCAGATGTCACAGCTCCGCGCATACCGCACGGGCGGCACGATCCACGTCATTATCAACAACCAGGTCGGGTTCACAACGGTGCCGATTGACTCGCGCACGGGCATCTACTCGAGCGATGTGGGCAAGGTCGTGCAAGCTCCAATCTTCCACGTGAATGGCGACGACCCAGAGTCGGTAGTTCGCGTGGCGAAGCTCGCCTACGAGTACCGTCAAAGGTTCCATAAGGACGTCATCATCGACCTCATTTGCTACCGTCGACGCGGTCACAATGAGGGCGACGATCCGTCGATGACGCAGCCGCTCATGACCGACCTCATTGAGGCAAAGCGATCCACACGCCGCCTGTACACCGAGGGTCTCGTCGGCCGCGGCGACATCACCCAAGAAGAGTACGAGAAGGCCAAGCAGGATTTCCAGGATCGCCTCGAGCAGGCGTTCATGGAGACGCACGCAGCGCAGACCGGCTCGATTCCTGTTATTGATCAAAGCGGCATTGCTGAGCACAATGAACCGAGCGAGATATCGAGCGTGTCGCTCGATACCGCAGTCGATGTCAGCGTGATCGAGCGCATTGGCGACGCGCACGCGAATGTTCCAGAGGGGTTCACCGTTCATCGCAAGCTGCAGCAGTTGTTGCAGCGACGCCTCGAAATGACTCGAAACGGCTCGATCGACTGGGGTTTTGGCGAATTGCTCGCTCTCGGTTCCTTGCTCGTCGAGGGCACCCCGGTTCGTTTTGTGGGCCAGGATGCACGTCGCGGCACATTCACGCAGCGTCACGCGGTATTCCACGACCGGAAGAACGGTCAAGAGTGGCTGCCGTTGCTCAATCTCTCGGACGACCAGGCTCGTTTCTGGATCTACGATTCACTGCTCTCTGAGTATGCTGCCCTCGCCTACGAGTACGGGTACTCGCTGCAGCGCGAGGACGCCCTCGTAGTCTGGGAGGCACAGTTCGGTGACTTCGCGAACACGGCACAGGCCGTGATCGATGAGTACGTGGCCGCTGCCGAGCAAAAGTGGGGACAGCAGTCGTCGGTTGTCATGCTCCTGCCGCACGGGTATGAGGGTCAGGGCCCCGATCATTCGTCAGCCCGAATCGAGCGGTATCTGCAGTTGTGCGCCGAAGACAACATGATCGTTGCTCAGCCGTCAACACCCGCGAACTACTTCCATCTGCTCCGTCGCCAGGCGTACGCCAGGCCACGCAAGCCTCTGATTGTATTCACGCCAAAATCGATGCTCCGCTTGCGCGGTGCCACGTCGAACGTTGAAGACTTCACGAATGGAACGTTCCGTCCGGTCATCGACGATCCGAATGTCGAGGATCGCAGTGGCGTCAAACGGGTTATTCTCACCTCGGGCAAGGTGTACTACGACCTTGCTGGCGGACTGCAGAAGAACCCGGACCCGCGTGTGGCAATCGTGCGCGTTGAGCAGTACTACCCACTTCCCGCAATTGACCTCACTCGAGTACTCACGCAGTACCCGAATGCTGAGTTGGTGTGGGTGCAGGACGAGCCTGAGAACCAGGGCGCCTGGCCGTTTATTTCGCTCGTGCTCGCAAAGAACCTGAAGAACGACCGCATCCGTGTGGTCTCGCGTGCGGCGTCTGCAGCCCCATCGACGGGTTCAGCGAAGGTGCACGCGGTGCAGCAGGAAGAGCTCATTACCCAAGCACTCAGCTTCGAGTAGAGAAATTAGTCAGAAGAGGATTACATGGCAACCGAGACCATTTCACCTGAGCTTGAAGCCGTCGTCGCTCACGCGGCCGAGGCGGCTCCCGCGTATGCTGCGCTCGCACCCGTCGAACGAGCCCGTCTCCTTGTCACACTCGCAGACGGGCTCGACGCCGCAAAAGCAGAGCTCGTGCAGATCGCGATGCGAGAAACCGGACTCACCGAGGCACGCCTGAGCGGTGAGGTGAACCGTACAGCAGTGCAGCTTCGACTCTTCGCAGAAACCGTTGTCGACGGTTCCTACCTCGATGCACGCATAGATTACGCTGATCCAGAATTCGTGCTCGGACCTCGCCCAGACATTCGCCGGTCGCATGTTCCGCTCGGCCCGGTCATCAACTTTTCTGCGTCGAACTTCCCGTTCGCATTCTCGGTACTCGGCGGCGATAGCGCGGCGATTCTCGCTGCCGGTTGCCCACTGATCGTCAAGGCTCACTCGGGTCACCCTGAGCTCTCGGATGCGACTGCGGTGGTTGCGCTCGAGGCAGTGCGTCGGGTTGGAGCCCCAGAAGGCACCTTTCAGCTCGTCCACGGGCGAGAAGCGGGCGTCGCAATTCTGAAAGATGAGCGCATCAAGGCAGGTTCGTTCACTGGATCAATTGGCGTTGGTCGGTTGCTCACCGACATCGCTTCCGCAAGGCCTACCCCAATCCCGTTCTTCGGCGAGCTTGGCAGCGTGAATCCGGTATTCATCACTGCCGACGCGATCGCCGAGCGTGCTCGCGAAATTGCATCCGGTTTCCTTACGAGCGTTTCGGGCTCCGCGGGTCAGTTGTGCACGAAGCCGGGATTCGCCTTCATTCCTGAAGGGTCGGCTCTACCCGAGGCAGTGACTGCTGCAGCTGGTGAGCTCGCGGAGCACCGCTTGCTCGATCCCCGCATCGCTCAGAGCTTTAATGCTCGTCGCGACACCATTCTCGAAACTCCAGGGGTCACTCCCCTCATCGAGGGCGGAGTGCGGTTCGATGACGACGGCCAGGGCTGGGCGCGGCCCACGGTGGTCACCGTGTCGCTCGAGGACTTCCGCGCTGGCCATGAGGGCCTCGTCGAGGAAGCGTTCGGTCCACTCTCAATCCTCGTTGAGGTTCCTGCTGGCACCGATCTTGCGGCACTCATGCCCGAGTTCTACGAAGGCAACCTGTCTGGGACTCTGCACCTCAGCTCGGCCGAAGCCGACGGCACCACTGAGAATGCACCAGAACTCCGTGCCCTCGTTGCCGCGCTCGCAAAGCAAGTCGGTCGGGTGCTCTTCAACGGCTGGTCAACCGGCGTTGCGGTGACTCCGGCACAGCAGCATGGCGGACCGTACCCAGCGACCAGCAACGATTCGAGTACCTCGGTGGGCACGGCAGCAATTCAGCGTTTTCTCCGTCCAGTGGCGTTCCAGAACGCTCCCGCAGCGTTCCTCCCCGAAGCGCTGCGCGATGACAACCCGCTCGGCGTACCCCAGTCGATCGCCCAGGCCGGAGAGTCAGGCGACTGGGGCAAGCGGTTCAGCGCCTAACCCAACCTGAAGAGGCCGGGTTGGATCATAAGATCCAACCCGGCCTCTTCACGTTGATGCGTGATTACCAGAGCACGGCAATCGCGACGTTCAATACCGCCAGCCCGGCGATCGCACCGAGCACACCACCCGAGACGGGTTCCTTCTTCCTGGTGACGAGCACGACAACGAACAGCGCGATGAGCACGAGCAGCTTGACGCCGATCTTTGCGTTGTCAGGCGAGCCTCCGGTCGCATAAACCATGCCCACGAGCGCGAGACCCGTCACGAGCAGCAGGAGCGCGCCGTGCAGAATGCCATTTGCGACCTTTGCCGTGCCCTTCTTCACGTTCGTGAGTTGCGCAAGTGTAGAACCGAACACGGCACCAAAGCCGATGATATGCAGAACGAGCAGTATCCCCTTAACAATTTCCATGCCTCTATCGTAGGCTGGCGGGCTGCGGAACGCCGAAACGCGTCTCTCCCCTAGTGGAAGAAGTGGCGCTCCCCCGTGAAGTACATGGTGACGCCCGCGGCCTTCGCTGCCTCAACGACCTCGGCATCACGCACCGATCCGCCCGGCTGCACGACCGCGCGCACGCCCGCGTCGAGTAGCACTTGCAGGCCGTCAGCGAAGGGGAAGAACGCATCAGATGCGGCAACCGAGTCTTTCGCCCGGTCGCCCGCACGCGACACCGCGAGACGGCACGAATCGACCCGGTTCACCTGGCCCATGCCGACTCCCACCGAGGCGCCTCCGCTCGTGAGAAGAATTGCGTTCGACTTCACGGCGCGGCATGAACGCCACGCGAACTCAAGCTCTGCGAGCGTCTCAGGGTCTGCTGGCTCCCCCGTGGCAAGCGTCCACTCAGACGCAGGCGCAAAGTTTCGGTCGGCGTCTTGAATAAGGAATCCGCCAGACACCTGACGCAGCTCCACGGGGTTCTGCTCATAGCCCTCGGGTAGCACGAGCAGTCGCACGTTCTTCTTTTGCGTGAGGATCGCGAGCGCCTCGGGCTCGAAGCCCGGCGCGATGATGACCTCGGTGAAGATCTCAGACACCGTCTTCGCCATACCTTCGGTGACCACTCGGTTCGCCGCGATCACTCCTCCGAACGCCGAGACCGGGTCGCACGCGTGCGCGAGCTCGTGTGCCGCAGCGATTGGGTCTGCCGCATCCTCGGGAGCGACTGCGATGCCGCAGGGGTTTGCGTGCTTGATGATTGCGACGGCGGGACGCTCGTGATCAAATGCGGCACGGAGCGCAGCATCCGCATCGACATAGTTGTTGTACGACATTTCTTTGCCGTGCAGCTGCTCAGCCTGCGCGATGCCCGCGCCCTCGGTCTCGCTGAAGAGCGCCGCGCGCTGGTGACTGTTCTCGCCGTAGCGCAGCACAGACTCCCGGAGCCCGAACACTTCGTACCCCACGTATCCTTCGGTTGTCGCAAAAATGCTGTCGATGTCAGATGCTGGCTGCTCGTCCAGGGCCTCGGCCACCTCGGCCTCGTCGCTCCAGTCCGCATCCTGCTGATCCAGGAACCAGTTCGCCACGGCAGCGTCGTACTGCGCGGTGTGTACGAAAGCCTCAGTCGCGAGCGAGCGGCGCAGCTCGAGCGTCGTGCCGCCGCTCTTCACTGCGGCGATGATCGAGTCGTAGCGAGCGGGAGATACAACGATAGCGGCATTCGCGTGGTTCTTCGCCGTCGCGCGAACCATCGCGGGGCCACCAATGTCGATGTTCTCGACGACATCGGCCGCAGGCTTACCCGCCGCAACGGTCTGCTCGAACGGATACAGATTCACGACGACGAGCTCGAACGCGGCGAACCCGAGCTGCTCGAGCTGTTCACGGTGATCAGCCAAACGCAGGTCAGCGAGCAGCCCTGAATGGACCGCGGGGTGCAACGTCTTCACTCGGCCGTCAAGCGCCTCAGCGAAGCCTGTCACCTCAGACACGTCGGTGACCTGGTGACCTGCATCGCGAATAGTCTGCGCGGTCGAACCCGTCGAGACGATCTCGACACCTGATTCGGCAAGCGCAGCAGCGAGATCAAGCAGCCTCGACTTGTCGCTCACCGAAATCAGTGCTCGCTTCACCTCGATCGTGTCGCGGTGCTCGTAGAGGCTCGGATCGTGACTCTGGACTGCCATGGGGCTCCTTGGGTTCGAATAGTGAGTTGGTTTATGAAAACTGGGAAAGGTCTAATTCACCGTTCGCGATTTGACGAATCGCGTCGACGAGCAGTGGGCGTTCCTCAAGCTTCATGCGCTCGTGAAGTTCGTCTTCTGTTTCGCCTTCGCGGATCTCAACCACTGACTGTCGCAGTACCGGCCCCGTATCGACGCCCTCATCGATGACATGCACGGTGACCCCGGTCTCGGTCACTCCGGCGGCGAGTGCGTCTCGCACAGCATGCGCACCTGGGAACAGGGGAAGCAGCGCGGGGTGCGTGTTGATGAGGTTCGGTGAGAACTCACGCACGAATCCAGCAGGCAGGATGCGCATGAGCCCTGCGCTCACGACGAGTCCAGGGTTCGGGCCGGTTCCCACTCCGTGCTCCTGGATTGCGGCGGCGAGCGCCATGCCCCACTCCTCGCGCGAGTCGTAGTCGGAGGGCCTGATGACGAAGTGCGGTATACCCGCTGCCGCGGCGTGGGCGAGTCCCGCAGCGTCTGTGTCAGCACCGACGCAGACGACCTCCGCCGGATAGAGCGGGTCGTGCGCAGCCTCAATGATTGCCTTGAGGTTGCTGCCACCACCGGAGATGAGAACCGCGAGTTTCAGCACCCAGTAAGTCTACCTTCTGTGCGGCGAGCCTTGAACCTCACGAGACGTGAAGCACTTCATGTGCTCGCGCGAGCGGTAGCGCCGAAACGAAATGGGATCTCTCTTGAGCCGCCCATCGTTCCCAGTGCGGTGCGAACATGTCGCCGTCTCGGGCGAGCGCGCGAACCTTTCGTACGGAGTCGGGGCACTCGATCCACACCCCGTATGCGCCACCCCGTGAGCGCGCTGCCTCAAGCGAATCGCGCGTGAGCGATCCACACCCCTCAACGATAAGATGGGAGGCCTGATCGAGCGATACCTCGGGCCCGAACTCGCCCTCGAGCCAGTCGTACCTGCGGTAGCGTCCGGCACGGAGTGCCACTGGTAGCCAAGCACTTCCCGCTGCAAGGCCGTCCCAGCCCGGGTACAGTTCATCCATCCCTATGATCTGCGGTGTGGATCCGGTAGCCTTCCTCAGCTCGCACGCAATCGCGTGGGCAAGGGTCGTCTTTCCCGAGCCGGATCGCCCGTCGATAATGAGTGTCGAGGGCTTCTCCGCGCGCCGCAGGATCCGGGCCGCGAGCGCGGCGATCTGCAATGTACTCACGGTTCAAGCCTTCCCGAGCGCATGCGCACCACGCGATCCGCGATTGTCGTCGCCTCGCCCTCGTCGTGTGTCACGAGCATTGCGGTCGTGTGTGTGGATCGCAGGAGTACCGCGAGGTCGTCGGCCAAGCGATCGCGAAGCTCACGGTCGAGCGCCGACAGTGGTTCGTCGAGGAGGAGCAGTCTGGGCTTCGGGGCGAGCGCCCGCGCGAGCGCAACGCGCTGCCGCTCCCCTCCCGACAGCTCTTGCACCGACCGGGACCCGTAACCCGCGAGCCCCACAAGCTCGAGGAGTTCTGACACCCTCGCCTGTCGCTCATCGCGCGGGGTACGTTGCACGCGCAACCCGTAGGCAATGTTCTCGGCGACGCTCTTGTGCACGAACAGCTGACCGTCTTGAAAGACCAGCCCGAACCCCCGACGGTGCGGAGGAACGCCCGCGAGATCTTCTCCAGACCACGACACGGATCCAGTCGCTAACGGTTCGAGGCCAGCGATCGCCCGAAGCAGCGTCGACTTGCCGCAGCCCGACGGGCCGAGTAGGGCGACGACTTCGCCACGCACAACCTCGAGACTCGCGTCTCGCACGACCGGTATTCCGTTGGTGTATTCGACGCTCACGTCGCTCACCACTAGACCTGACTGCACACTCACCAGCTTCCAGTCGATATTCCGGCGGGCCGCAGTCGCTCCGCACCCAACATGATTCCTGCCGAGAGTACGCCCAGCACCACCGATGCGGCGAGCGCCGCGCCATAGCTCGCTGGCTCGGGATTACCGACGAGGGTGGCGATGACCACGGGCAGTGTCTGCGCATCGGGGCGAACGAGAAACGCCGTCGCCCCAAATTCACCGAGCGATACCGCGAACGCGAACCCGAGCGCGAGTCCAGCCGTGCGGCCGAGGAGCGGGAAGTCGATGGTCGCGAGCACTCTCGCGGGTGTCGCGCCGAGCATCATCGCCGCTTCGCGTGTGCGTGTGTCGATTCCACGAAGCACGGGCAGCAGCGTGCGCACGACAAGCGGCAGCGCAATGAGCGCCTGTGCGATCGGAATGAGCACGATCGAGGTACGCAGGTCGAACCCGATCCCGAGCCGCCTGTGCATAGTGAGCAGGAGGCCAAATCCGAGCGTGACCGCCGAAATCCCAAGCGGCAGCATGATGGCACTGTCATAGAGCGAGATCGACCGCTGCAAGAGGCGTGATCGGGGCTTCCTCGACACCACGAGCACGACCATCATGCCGAACACCACCGCGATGAGTGTCGCAAGACACGCGATCCACAGCGAAAGCCCGATGGCATCGAACACGGTGCCGCGAAGTGGCGAAGACTCTGGCGGATCCACGAGCGCCACGTAGTTCGCGAAGGTGACCCCAGTGCCCTTCACCCCTTGCAACGAACGCCACACGAGAGCGGCGATCGGAAGCACGTGCAGGAAGATTAGGGTGGCGCCGAATACGATCAAGACGGGGGCATCGCCCTGTCGGGCCGTCCGTTCCTCATGTCGCATGCCGTATGCTCGCTCGTGCTTTTTGCGCAGCAGCGACGAAGCCAAGAGCGCGAGCGCCACGATCGCAAACTGCACGAGCGAGAGCACGGCAGCGGATCGGAGATCGAGGAACTGCACCGTGAGCCGGTAGATCTCAGTCTCGATATTCGCGAACTCTCGTCCGCCCAAGATGAGCACCACACCGAAGGATGTCGCGCAAAAGAGAAACACGAGCGCGCCAGCAGAGGCGATCGCGGGCCCAAGTGCGGGGAGCGTGATTGCGAGGAACGCTCGCACCGGCCCGGCACCGAGCATCCGCGCCGCCTGGGCCTGTCTTGAGTCAAGCTGCGACCAGTATCCGCCAACAGTTCTCGCAACCACCGTCACATTGAAAAACGCAAGTGCGAGTACGACAACGAGCAGTGACCGGTCGAGGCCGAGAACATGCAGCGATCCACCGGGGCCGAACAGTGCGGTGAACGCGACACCGACCACTACGGTCGGCAGCACAAACGGTACGGTAAGGAGTCCCCGCAAGAAACTTCGCCCGCGAAACTTCAGCTTGTAGAGCACGAATGCCGCGGGAATTCCGAGCGCAATCGACAGCGCTGTTGCGAGGCTCGCCTGCGCGAGCGTGTTGCCGAGCACCCGCCAACTTCGCTCAAGACCGAGCACCTCCGGAATCCCAGCGAGATCTAGTCTGCCGTCGCTCGTGAAGCCGGTCGCAATCAGCGCGAGAACCGGCCATAGGAAGAAGACTCCGACGAAGAGCGCCGGAATCGCGGCCGCAGCTCCCCAGGCGAGTGCCCTGGGGAGCCTGCGATCCGAGGCGCGCATGAACCCTACTTAGAGGCCGACGGTGTCACCGAGCGTGCGCAGCCAGTCTTGCAAGCCCGCCTGCACCTCGCTCGACGAGAGGTCGTGCGTCTGCCCCTCAGCGGGAAGCGGAGCGAACTCTGCCCATGCCGCGGGGAGCTCCGCGCTCTCGTCGACCGGGTACATGTACATCTCGTCTGGGATTGACTGCTGGAACTCGCTCGAGAGCAGGTACTCGATCACGGCCTGCGCTCCCTCGGGGTTTGCCGCACCCTCAAGCACGCCAGCGTACTCGACCTGCGTTGAGCAGGTGTCGAGCAGCGCGCGAGTTGTCGACGCCGTGCCGTCTTCGTTCACAGTGAATGCCGGCGACGAGCTGTATGACAGCACGATCGGGCGGGTACCCGAGTCACTCGCGCCGGTAAACTCGCCATAGTACGCGTCGCTCCACCCCTGGACAATTCGCGCGCCGTTCTCGTCGAGCTGCTTCCAGTAGTCGGCGAAACCGTCTTCGCCAAACGCTGCGACCGTGGCGATCATGAACGAAGCGCCGGTGCTCGATGCGGTCGGATCAAGCAGCACGGTGAGGTCGCGGTACTGCTCGTCGGTCAGGTCTTCGAAGGTCTCGGGCTCTGCAACGCCCTGCTCTGCAAACCATGCAGTATCAATGTTGATGCAGGTCGCGCCCATGTCAACCGGAACGAGCGGAACCGAGTCTCCACCCGCACCATCGGGGTTCACCGCATTCGCGAGCTCGAGCGCTCCCTGCGGCAGAATGCTCGCATCAACCGGTGCAGCCACATCGCCGTCAATGATGCGCGAGGCGAACGTGTTGTCCACCCCGAAGAAGGCGTCTGCGATCGGAGCGCCCTGGGTGAGCACGAGTTTGTTCGTGAGCTCGCCACCATCGCCCGCAGTCATCACCTCGACGTCATAGCCCGTTGCGGCCTTTGCCGCAGCCCCGAACGCCTCTCCGTCGATGAAGCTGTCGTGCACCACGATTGTGACAGCGCTTGACTCAGCGCCGGTCTCTCCTTCGTCGGCGCCACCGTTCGAGCACCCCGTGAGCGCGAGCGCCGCAGCGAGTGGCAATGCCGAGATTGCTACGAGACGGGCAGTGGATCGATTCCGTACATACGTCATTGAAGATTCCTTCCTCCGCTGGCATGAACCAGATCAGGTGTAACGGTCGAAGCACGTCGTGCTCCCTCTCAGTCCCGCGCGTCGGGACTCCCGTGGATAACTCCCCCAGCCTAGCGCTTCTTGCGCCTAAGGCGCCAATTGGGCTTCGGCTCCTCAGGTACCTCGTCGGCGCGGTCCCATGAGTACGCCTCGACAAGCGAGTCAGGGTCTGGGTCTACAGGGTTGAGCGGATCCGCTGATGACTGCTCGTCTGCTGCCTGGTCATGCGCAGCTTGCCTGGCCCGCAGTGCTTCCTGCTGGTCGAACAGCTCTGCCTCTCGAGGGGAAAGCCTCGGCTGCGGTGCCGTGACCTGCTCAGCATCGTCGTACTCGTCAGCATTCTGGTACCGGTCGGTGTCGATCAACTCGTCTGGGGCAGAGAGCGAATCTGGCTCCAGCCGGATCGGGGCCGGGAACTCCAGAGGCTCGGTCAGCTGATCATCGGCGTCTGTGCCAGGACCACCGTGTTGTGCCGCGTGCTGCCCAGAAGCCGAGTGCAGCCCCGGCTCCACAGGGACCTCAGCCGCCTTATCAGTTGCGTGATCCGACGGTGTTTCTGCCGAAGCAAGGGTTGCGGTGGCGAGCGATCGCGCCCGCTCCGCGATGTTTGCGCGTGCGGCGAATCCGCCAAGCAGACAGCCGAATCCGAGCTCTGCTGCGGCAAGACCGGCGGTTAGCCACAGCTCAGGCCCGACAACTTCCAGGCGGCCCGGCCCAAGCGATCCACTCGCAAGCCAGCTCAGAAGCGCGACGCTGAGCCCCGTGACAATCGACGCAATGACGGTAATCACAGAAAACCCGAGGGCCGAACACCTCCTAGCAATCCTGCCAAACGCGGTGCCCACGACCACACCGACGAGGGCGAGCGCCAGAGGAGCGAGCACCGCACCCATCCCCCAACCGTCGGGGATTGCAGCGAACACCGGTAGCCCGGGCATCGGTCCGAGCAAGGCTCCGAACGGAGAAGCAGAACTTCCGAGCCCAACCGCAAACCCAGCACCTGTCAGCCACGCACCACTCCACACCACGAACACCGGCAGCAACGCAAGCTGAAGCACGAGCATCATCACCACGCCCCAGACATCGAGCTGCATGGCCTGCCCGGCTCCGATCACACCGGCGAACCCGATGACCACTGCGCACGCAAATGCAAGAGCGGCCAGACCTACGTATCCAGACACCAGCATGCCCGTGAGACGTGCGGCATCTGCGGCCCCCTGACGAAGCGACCGAGTGCGACGCACACCCAACGTGCCGAGCCACGCTCCAACCCGGGTCCACAGCCCGTCCCACCACTCATGCTGCAAGATCGCGGCTCGCACGAGAAACGCTCCCGCAGCCGGCACCCCGTAGACGAGCGCGGGAACACCGACCGTAAGCACAATAGGAAGTGCAGAAATTGACACGTAGGTGTCAGCTACACCCGCGACGGCGCCGAATCCAATCGCGCCGCCGAGCACACCCGCGGCGCCGAGACCCCCGCGAGCTCCAAGCCGCCAACCCAGACGCACCGCAAACGCGACGGAAACCAGCGTGACTCCGAGCGGCGCGAGTGACAGGACAAAGCTCATAGGCTCTGCCGCGAACCCGAGCACCTGCATAGTTTCCGCAGACAGCTCAACGGTGAGCGGTACGAGGTGCGCAAGCAGCCAGGCAGAGCCAGCGAGTTGCAAGACCTCGAGGGGTTCTGACGATAGCCCGAATGACAACCACCACATGAGGAACGCAAGCCCTGTCACGACGAGCAACGTAGTGAGCGCAGCCGCGATACCCTCGATCGCAGCGATCGCGCCTGTCAGTAGTGCCCTCATCGCACGAAAGTCTACCGTGCGAAGACAAACGAAACGCCCGCCCCGGGGAAGCCGGGACGGGCGTTTTGCTGCGTGTGTTTACAGCGCTGCGACTGGCGCTACCCCTCGCTTCGCTCCGTGGGCTGCCGCAGTGGCGGCACCGAGGCGTTCGCCGTAAACGCGATGCGTTTACAGCGCAGCGAATGCCGCACGCAGCAACTCGGCGGTCTCGGTCGGTGTCTTTCCTACCTTCACGCCTGCGGCTTCGAGTGCTTCCTTCTTCGCCTGAGCGGTGCCAGCGGAACCGGAGACGATCGCGCCAGCGTGACCCATCGTCTTGCCCTCGGGCGCAGTGAAGCCAGCAACATAACCGACAACAGGCTTCGTCACGTTCGCCTTGATGTACTCAGCAGCACGCTCCTCAGCGTCACCACCGATTTCACCAATCATGACGATTGCCTTCGTCTCGGGATCGGCCTCAAACGCGGCAAGCGCGTCAATGTGCGTGGTACCGATCACGGGGTCGCCGCCGATGCCGATCGCGGTTGAAAACCCGAGGTCACGGAGCTCGTACATCATCTGGTAGGTGAGGGTGCCCGACTTCGACACCAGCCCGATGGGACCCTTGCCAGTGATGGTCGCGGGAGTAATTCCCGCGAGTGCCTCGCCCGGCGTGATGATGCCCGGGCAGTTCGGGCCGATGATGCGCGTCTTGTTGCCCGTGGCCTTCGCATGTGCCCAGAGCTCAGCGGAGTCTTTCACGGGAACACCCTCGGTGATGATGACGAGCAGGCCGATGCCCGCGTCGATGGCCTCGACGGCTGCATCCTTGGTGAATGCTGGCGGCACGAACGCCACCGAAACGTCAGCACCTGTCGCCACCATTGCCTCAGCAACTGTTGCGAACACTGGAAGCTCCACGGCGTTGCCCGCCGCGTCAGTGTGCGACACCGTCGCGCCAGCCTTGCGTGCGTTCACGCCGCCAACGACCTGCGTGCCCGCAGCGAGCATGCGTGCGGTGTGCTTGGTGCCTTCGCCGCCGGTGATGCCCTGGACGATGACCTTGGAATCCTTATTCAGGAAGATCGACATAGTTCTTCTTTTCTCTCTATTACCAGGGGTTATCGGGCGTTGGCGAGCTCGGCTGCCTTATCGGCACCCTCGTCCATCGTCGCTGCTTGGGTGACGAGCGGGTGGTTTGCTTCGTTGAGGATACGACGCCCCTCTTCGACATTGTTGCCATCGAGACGAACAACAAGTGGCTTATTCGCTGCCTCGCCGAGCTTGTTCAGCGCGCCGACGATACCGTTCGCGACTGCGTCACACGCGGTGATGCCGCCAAAGACGTTCACGAATACCGACTTCACCTGCGGATCCCCCAGGATGACGTCAAGTCCGGCCGCCATAACCTCTGCCGAAGCTCCGCCACCGATGTCGAGGAAGTTTGCGGGCTTCACATTGCCGTGGTTCTCTCCTGCGTAGGCGACGACGTCAAGCGTCGACATCACGAGGCCCGCACCGTTACCGATGACACCAACCTCACCGTCGAGCTTCACGTAGTTCAGATCCTGCGCCTTCGCCTTCGCCTCGAGCGGATCCTCCGCACCCTTGTCAGCGAGCGCCTCGTGGCCCTCTTGGCGGAAGTCGGCGTTCTCATCGAGTGAGACCTTGCCGTCGAGAGCCACAATGTTGCCCTCACCGGTGAGCACGAGTGGATTCACCTCAACAAGCGTTGCGTCTTCGCCCGTGTAAACCTCGTACAGCTTCTGGAAGACCGGAACGACCTTTCCAACAAGCTCCTCTGGGAACCTTGCAGCGCGCGCAATCTCTTCGGCCTTGGCCGCATCGATGCCCGCAATGGGATCCACCTCGATGCGAGCGAGTGCCTCTGGCTTCTCAACCGCGAGCTGTTCGATCTCCATGCCACCCTCAACGCTGCACAGCGAGAGGTAGGAACGGTTGGCGCGGTCGAGCAATACCGAGAAGTAATACTCTTCCTTGATATCCGCGCCGGCAGCAACCATGACGCGCTTCACCACATGACCCTTGATGTCGAGGCCGAGGATCGACTGTGCCGCCTCAAACGCCTCCTCAGGGTTCTTTGCGACCTTCACGCCGCCAGCCTTGCCGCGACCCCCGGTCTTCACCTGAGCCTTAACAACAACCACACCGCCGAGCTTCTCGGCGGCTGCGCGCACCTCCTCAGGAGTGTCCGCAACAATACCGGGGAGCACCGGCACCCCGTATTGTTCGAAAAGATCGCGTGCCTGGTACTCGTACAGATCCACGTACTGTCCTTCGCTTTGGGAATATTCGGATTGCCCGAGGCAAAAATGTCTCGACGTCGAGAGATATCGACTATCTGCCAGTCTAACACCGGACGTAACGCGGTTCTCCTCAACCGCTCCACTCAGAGTTTCTCAATGGGGGCCAGCTTCACGAGCAGTTTTCTCTCGCCAACCGAGTCGAAGGTGACATGCGCAATGCGCTTCGTTCCCGCACCCGTAATTGCGTTCACACGTCCCTCACCGTACTCATCGTGGCGGATCCGATCCCCCATCGCGAGCTCAAGGTCGCCGTTGTCGCGAACACTGCCGACAATCGTGTTCGGGAAGCCCCCACCCGCTGCCTGGGCCTCCTTTGCAGCTCGCTTGCGTTCGCGCCACTTCTCAAGCGCAGACTGCATGTTGCCGCTCGCGGGCTCTGAAAGCGCGGCAGATCCACCGCCCGTTCCGAACGTGACCTGAGAATCACGGCTTCGCGACCACGACGCACTACCCGATCCCGCTCCGGGCGAGCGCGCAGCGTTGAGCGCGCGCGACCCTGCACCGCCCCGGCTCGTCACCTCACCCGGAGACTGACGCCATTCAATGAGCCCATCTGGTATTTCTTGAAGAAACCGTGAGGGCATCGCGACACCGATGTCGCCAAATGTCGCACGAGTCGAGGCGAGCGTGATGAAGAGGCGTTTCCTCGCACGCGTGATTCCGACGTACATCAGACGACGCTCTTCGTTGATACCGCCCACTTCGTCAACCGACATCTGGTGCGGCAGCAGCCCCTCTTCAACGCCCGTGATGAAGACAGCCGGGTACTCGAGTCCCTTGGCAGTGTGCAGAGTCATCAGCGAAACTGTTCCGCTCTGATCGTCGAGATCGTCTGCGGCGGCGACCAGGCTCACCTCAGTAAGAAACGCCAAGAGCCCAGCTCCTGGTTGCTGCGCGTCGAACTCTTTCGCGACCGCGAGGAGTTCTTCGAGGTTCTCGGCTCGCGCATCGTCTTGCGGGTCGCGTTTCGCGCGCAGCTTTACGACCATCTCAGTTTCATCGAGCACGAGCTTCAGCACATCGGCGACGGCAGCGTACTGCGGCGCCTCGTCCGCGGCTTCGTCGTCTGGAGGACCGCTCTGCGCCGCCCCGGCAGCATCGCCAAGTGCCAACACAGTGGCGCGCTCGAGCATCTCTCCGAGTTCGACGACCGTGGTGCGAATCTTCGGTCCAAGGGCAGGAATTTCTTCCGCGCGCAGCATCGCCTCGCGAAAGGTGATGCCCTCAGCCTCTTGGAAGTTCGCGAGGTGAGCCTCGGCCATCGGCCCGACACCGCGCTTCGGGGTTCCGAGCATGCGCGACCAGGCAATGGGGTCGTAGGGATTCGCAATGGTGGTGAGGTAGGCCATTGCGTCTTTAATCTCGGCACGTTCATAGAACTTCGTGCCGCCGAGCACTCGGTAGGGTATTGCAGCGCGAATGAGCAACTCTTCAAGTGCTCGGGTCTGGGAGTTCGTGCGGTAGAACACAGCAATATCTCCGTACGCCATGCCCTCGGAGCGAAGCTCCTCGATCTCGTCCGCGACGAACCTCGCCTCATCATGTTGCGAGTACCCGGTGAACCCTGTGATCTTCGCCCCGTTGCCCTCGGCGGTCCACAGTTTCTTGTCTTGCCGGTCGAAGTTATTGCCAATGACCGCATTTGCGGCAGAGAGAATGTTCTGGGTGGATCGGTAGTTCTGCTCAAGCTTCACCACTTCGGCACCCGAAAAGTCACGCTCGAACTCCACAATGTTTCGAATGTCTGCGCCCCGGAACGCATAAATTGACTGATCTGAATCGCCAACAACCGTGAGACTCGCACCAGGGATGTGCCCGAGCCCGTCAAGTTCACGTTCGCGCACCGGCGGCATGAGCGCGCGCACCTCTTCAGGCTGCACCGGCTTCGTCAGCTCTCGAATCAGCGCGTACTGCGCATGATTCGTGTCCTGATACTCGTCAACGAGAATGTGCCTGAACCGCCGCTGGTAGATCGCGGCAACGCTCGGATGCGCTCGGAACAAATGCACAGTCTGACCGATGAGATCATCGAAGTCGAACGCGTTTGAGCGCTTGAGCTCTTGTTCGTACGAGGTGAAGATCTCGTTGAAAATGCGTTCCCTGGGATCGCTCGCGTTCATCGTCGCCGCGTGATCAGCGGCATCGGTGAGCTCGTTCTTCAACCTCGAGATCTTTGCGCCCGAGTTCGCTGGGGTGAAGCCGTAGGTGTCTGCGTCGAGGTCTTTGATGATCCGTTTGAGCAGCGCTCGAGAATCAGCCGAGTCGTAAATCGTAAACCCCGAGACGTACCCAAATCGCTCTGCCTCACGCCGAAGAATTCGAACGCACGCAGAGTGGAACGTCGACACCCACATTCCTTCAACCTCGGCACCGAGCAAGCCTTGCATGCGCTCGCGCATCTCAGACGCGGCTTTGTTCGTAAACGTGATAGCGAGTATCTGGCTCGGCCAAGCCTCTTTCTCGCGAATGAGATGCGCGATTCGATGGGTCAACACGCGAGTCTTGCCAGAACCCGCCCCGGCAACTATCAACAGCGCCGGTCCGCGCGCGGTCACGGCTCGTCGTTGCTCGGGGTTCAGCCCATCGAGCAGTGGATCGGTACCGGCACCCGCATTCGCGCTGCCGAACGGCGCACCTGGGTCGAGAAGTTCAAAGTCGCTCATTGTGCATACAGTCTAGAAGCAACCACTGACAGAGAGGACCCTGAAGCCGTGAGGTGCGAGAGAATGGAGCAATGCGTCGAACCGAGGTTGAACTACCCACCGTGCTCATCTTTGCTACCGGAGGCACCATCGGAATGCACGATCTCGGCAAGGGTCTTGAAATAGACCCGAACTTTGGTGAGATCCTCGAGCATCGCGCAAACGAGATAGCGACGCGCCTCGGTTACCGTGCACGCGTGAATCAGCTTCAGCCCGCGATAGAAAGCGCAAACGCAGACGAAGAGACGGCTCCGAGAATTGCTCGCGCAATCCGCGCGCGCGTGGGAGCGATGCGCGCGAGCGCGGTCGTCGTCACCCACGGCACCGACACGCTTGCCTACACCGCGTCGCGTCTCGCATTTGAACTTGCGGACATCGGAGTGCCAGTGACCCTCACCGGCAGCCAACTCCCGCACGGCGCGGAGCAGACCGACGCGTTCGACAACCTCTCCCTGGCGATACGCACGGTCACTCAGGCCAACCCGAAAGCTCCGGTTTCAGTAACATTCGGGGGCACCGTCATCCCCGCGGTCCGGGCGACGAAATCTGATGCCGAAGGGCTCACCGCGTTTCGCGCCGAACGACGGCTTGGCAGTTCACCCCGAGGTCTCCCCCAGCGATCCGCCGACGGCGGATCTTCGATCGCGCGTGTCATTACCTTCAGGTTCACCCCCGGCGTACATGCCTCCGACCTCCTCGCAGCAGTCGGAGGCGGTCCGGACGCGCTCGTGCTTGAGTGTTACGGTGCGGGAAATGCGCCGATGGCGCAACGCGGCATCACAGAGGCGCTCGCCGAGGTGAGCGCTCGCATGCCAGTGGTGGCGGTCACCCAGTGCGCACAGGGTAGCGTCGACACCGAGCGCTACGCGGTCGGCCGCCAGTTTGCGGCGACAGGGGTCATTGGCGGAGGTGACCTCACGCTCGAGGCCGCCATTGCAAAAGTCGGATATCTCATTGATCAGGGATATTCCCGGGCCGAGATCTCAGAACTCATGCAAGTAAACCTGGTCGGCGAACTCAGCCCGTCAACTTCTTGACATCTCCCGGGCCGCAACACCCAAATCTGGGTGATCAACAAAGATTCCGTCGACCCCCGACGAAATGATGAGTGCAAACTCTGCTTGCCAGTCTCCCCACTCCGCGTGACGCATCGAGGAATGAAAACGCATGTTGAGATAGCGATTCTCGGGCCTGAGCGTCCAGGTATACACCAGTAAACCGCGATCGTGTGCGCGCCGCGCAAGGTCGGAAGGTCCTGCAGCGAGACCGAATGGTGTCGTGCGAATGAGACTGCTCTTATCGACGCTCACACCATCGACACGTCCGACCAGGGTGTCGAGCCCGGCGTTCGTGCGATACCACCCATAACTGTTCGCGCGCGGGCCACCGGTCTTCGCCCGCGCCACCTCGTCAGCAGGGGCGCCGATGCGCTCGGCAAGGAACACCAGGCTCGCTCGAACCCCTGCCTCCCGTAGCCGCTCAAGCACACCGAGCTCAAAGCACTCAATGACGAGTCGCTCCGCTCGATCCGCCCACCCAGAGGCCCGAAGCTCTGACTGCAGTAACGCGCCAATATCAACACCAAGAGACCCAAAGTAGTCTGCGTGCTTCACCTCGACGATGACTCCGATCTCACGACGTCTCGACGCAGCCTCCTCGTCGATAATGCGAAGCACGTCGGCAAGCCGCAAGATCGGCTCGGTGCGATCAAACTCCCGATTGCCTTGGCGGATCCGCTTCAACCGTTCGACACATCTGAGTGTTGAGAGCTCGGCCCAGGTAAAGTCCTCGGTAAACCATCCCGTGAGCCGCTTCCCATCGATCGTTTTTGTCGTGCGACGATCCGCAAACTCACGGCGCAGCGCCACATCGGTGGTACCCGAAATCTCATTCTCGTGGCGCACCACGAGCACCCCGTCACGGGTCACGACGATATCTGGCTCCACCGCATCGACCCCGAGCTCGCACGCGAGCCGGTAAGACGACTCGCTGTGTTCCGGCCGGTATCCCGGGGCGCCACGGTGTCCGATCACCATCGGGTGCAGCGCATCGGAAACCATGCGTCAAGCCTACGGCCCAGGCGGCGCGCCGTCAGCGAACATCAGGCAGTGTCACAGCCAGAAGTTATTGTTGCGCCGATAGACTCATATACATATTGCCCGATCCGCTTCGAAAGGTCCCAGCGCATGAGCAATCCCGCACTCAGCAATAACCCCGCTCTCAACGGCAAGACACTCACCGCCGAGGAGTTGCGCCGTATTTACGAACAGCCTGCCGCCGAGACACAGCGCCCTGGTGTTGACGCGCCAGTAGAGGCAGCACAGCCGCCGGTCATCACCCCGTCAGATCGGCCAATGACCTACGAGAACACTATCTCGAAGACGGTGCTACTTTTTGTCGTCGTACTTGCCCTCGGCGCCGTCGGTTGGTTCATGCCGGTCCTCATGATCCCTGGAGCGATCGCCGGACTCGTGCTTGGCCTCGTGAACGCCTTCAAGAAGGAACCCAGCGTTCCGCTCATCGTGGCATACGCTGCCGCGCAGGGCCTCTTCCTCGGAGGAATCTCGGGCATCTTTGAGGCGCAGTGGGCAGGCATCGTGTCGCAGGCTATCATCGGCACCCTCGCTGTGTTTGGTGTCACCCTCCTGCTCTTCCGCAGCGGAAAAGTTCGCACGAGTCCGCGCATGACGAAGATTTTCCTCGTCGCAATGGTCGGATATCTCGCATTCTCGGTCGTCAATGTCATCGTCATGGTGACCGGCGTGAACGATGATCCCTGGGGTATGCGCAGCGGCACGCTCGGCCTCGTCATCGGTGGACTCGCGGTGCTCCTCGCAGCCTACTCACTCGTCATGGACTTCGAACTCGTTCAGAACGGCGTGCAGAACCGTGTCCCTGAAAAGTGGGGGTGGACCGCAGCATTTGGCCTCACCGTCACGCTGGTATGGCTGTACCTCGAGATCCTGCGCATCATCGCGATCTTCCGCAACTAGTTAGGAACGCTCCGGCCCACTTGAGCCGGTTGATCATACGCAATTTTAGATTGGTGGATCAACCGCTCACAGGTGCACTTTTAGGCCTGAGAGTACCGATCTATCCACAGATTCGTCTGTTCATCCGTCTGAGTTTCGCGAGAGTCCTACTGTTACTGGTAACTGTTGGGCAGAGTTGCGAAACTTAGGAGCATGACCTTGGAAGCAATCATGACGATCTTCGGGCCGATCATCACGTTTGTAGCGATGCTCGGCGGAATGGTCACGCTCTACTTCGCGTTGCGCCGCCCGATCGACCAGCTCGACAGGAAGATCGACCGAGTCGACGGCAAGATCGATCGAGTCGACGCGAAGTTCGAGCACAAAATCGACCAGCTCGATAAGAGGTTCGAGCACAAGTTCGACCAGCTCAACCAAAAGATTGACCAGCTCGATAAAAAGTTCGAGCACAAGTTTGACCAGCTCGATAGGAAGTTCGAGCGGAAGTTCGATCAGCTCGACCAGAAAATTGATCAGAAGGTCGACCAACTCGACCAGAAAATTGATCAGAAGGTCGACCAACTCGACCAGAAAATTGATCTACACACCAATAATCTTGACCAAAAGATCGATCAGTTGGATGCGACGTCCAAGCAGGGCGCCGATAGCCTATCGCATGAGTTCGCCGAGTTCCGTGTCGCAGTGACATCTCTCCTCGCCCGACATGACGAGCGGCTCAGTGCACTTGAACGGCGATCACCTGGACTGCAGTTGCATTGATCGCGTGGCCTACTCACTCAGCCAGATACTGCTTCACATTACCAAGGTGAGCTTCCTTACCATTTTGCGAACGGCACACGGTACCAAAACGCCTCCCCAATAGGAGTGCCCGGCAGCAAGATGAGTGACAATGACACGCTGCCGAGCACGAATCAAAAGCCTATTGAATAGCCAGCCTTCAACCCGAGGTTAAAGTGCTAATTAGGTATGGAGATCGCAAGAATCGGTATGGAAGTCTCGAAAATTCAGTATGCGGATCAACAAATTAGGTACTCGAGAACTCAAGCTTGCGCTCACGCATCCGAGTTCCAAACTGTGCCATCTCGAGTGAGAGTCTTACTCCCACTCGGGCGCTCACGCACCCGAGTGCCACACTGTGCCCATATCGAGTGGGAGTCTTACTCCCACTCGATTGTCCCGGGTGGCTTCGAGGTGACGTCGAGCACCACTCGGTTCACCTCGGGCACCTGGTTTGTGATCTTGTTCGAGATGCGCGCGAGCACGTCATACGGAACCCGGGTCCAGTCTGCGGTCATCGCATCTTCCGAAGAGACAGGGCGCAGCACAATGGGATGCCCGTATGTGCGACCGTCGCCCTGCACACCAACCGACCTCACGTCTGCGAGCAACACCACTGGGCACTGCCAGATCTCCCCATCGAGGCCTGCTGCAGTGAGCTCAGCACGGGCAATCGCGTCGGCCTCACGGAGAATCTCGAGGCGCTCACGCGTCACTTCACCGACGATGCGAATTCCAAGACCTGGGCCTGGGAACGGCTGACGGCCAACAATCGCCTCGGGAATGCCGAGCTCGCGCCCGATCGCACGCACCTCGTCTTTAAACAGCGCCCGGAGCGGCTCGATGAGCTCAAAGTCGAGGTCTTCTGGGAGCCCGCCCACGTTGTGGTGGCTCTTGATGTTTGCGGTGCCCGATCCACCCCCCGACTCGACGACGTCGGGATAGAGCGTGCCCTGCACGAGAAACTTCACCTTCTCACCCTCGGCCTTCGCCTCGGCAACAAGATCGAGCTGCACCTTCTCAAACGCGCGAATGAACTCGCGTCCAATGATCTTTCGCTTTTCCTCGGGATCGGTGACACCCTCAAGGTGTTTGAGAAAGATATCGGCTGCGTCAACAGTGATGAGGTGCACACCGGTTGAGGCCACGTAGTCGCGCTCCACCTGCTCACGCTCGCCCTTACGCAACAATCCGTGATCCACAAATACTGCCGTGAGCTGGTCACCGATCGCCTCGTGCACAAGCGCGGTCGAAACCGCGGAATCGACGCCGCCCGACAGTGCCGAAATGACTCGTGCGTCGCCGACCTGAGCGCGGATCGCCTCGATCTGCTCGGCGATGACGTTACCCGCGTTCCAATCAGAAGGAATGCCCGCGACATGGTGCAAGAAATTCTCTAGCACCATTTGGCCGTGATCGGAGTGCTTGACCTCGGGATGCCACTGCACGCCATACTGCTTGCGTTCGGCCGACCCAAACGCCGCAACCGGCGTAACAGCAGTCGATGCAAGCACCTCGAACCCTGCGGGCGCCTGCTGTACTGCGTCACCGTGGCTCATCCATACGTTTTGATCCGACGGCTGGCCCTGGAGGATCGCGCCTCCGTCGCCCACGACCTGAGCGGCCGTTGCGCCGTACTCACGGTCTCCGGTGTGAGCAACCGTACCGCCAAGGGCACGGGCCATGACCTGAAAGCCGTAGCAAATGCCGAGGGTCGGAATGCCGAGCTCAAAAATTGCGTCATCGAACGCTGGCGCACCTTCTGCGTAGACCGATGACGGACCACCCGACAGCACAATGCCGAGCGGCTGCTTCGCGAGCACCTCATCGGCCGTGATCGTGTGCGGCACCAGCTCGGAGTACACACCCGCCTCGCGAACGCGACGCGCGATGAGCTGCGCATACTGCGCGCCGAAATCTACGACGAGTACGGGGCGATGCCCGATATGCGCCTGCTCTGTCATGCTTGGCCTTTCATGGGAGTCGTCGACGGATCCGAGGCCGCGAGCGCAGCCTCCTTTTCGTCGAGGAAGCTGGTGACTTCACGGGCAACCTTGCCCTCGAGGAAGAATGACAGGAACGGAATGACCCCGCCGAGTGCAATGAGGAGGAACTTCGCAAAGCCCCACCGCATCGGACTCCACAGCAAGAAGTCCGAGATGAGGTACACAACGTAGAACCAGCCGTGCGCAATGAGGATCGCCTTGAACAGGTCGAAGCCCTCGCGAGGAAACTCGGCCTCCTGCCCCTCAGGCACGATGGGGAGGAACTCGGCAAACGCGTTCGGGGTGAATAGAAACAACGCGACGCCGAATGCATACTTCATCACCATCACGGCACACAGGAGCAACAGCATGACGCCGGTGATCACCGAGGTCACCTTATAGATGCTCAGTGAACGACGAATCCGAGGGTAATCTTCGGGCTTGGGCTGCAGTTGCATGGCTTCCATTCTATGTCGAGTTTTCGGTTGCGGATTCGGCCGCAGCATTCGCCTCAGCCTCCGTGAGCAGCATCATCTCGTGCTCCTTCTCCCAGGCGTCGCGGGCGAGGCGATACCAGAGAAACAGAGCAACTACTCCAAACACCACCCATTCGATGGCGTAGAAGACGTTGAGCCAGCTCACACGCTCGGGTTCACCCGGTGCAACGGAGTCGATCGGGGTGAGGCCAGCCTCGCTCATGAGCTGCGTGCTCTCGTCACCGCTCGGGTGCAGAACAAGGTAGCCCCCGTAAATCGGGCCAATTGGCGCGGTGTTCCAGGTGTTCACGAGCTGCGCAGGCAGCATCGTGCGCATGATGTGTGGATCGTCGCTCCGCGCGGGAGCTTCCGGGGCCTCCGGCGGCAAGTACCGACCTTCAATCACGAACGACTCGCTCGCCATCGCATCGAGCACCGTAATTGCCTCGCGAGCCTCAGCATCGCTCGGCGCCCACCCCACCGCCACCGACAAACTCGCCGCGGGATCGCCGTCGCGCAGGAAGTGAGCGACCACCCATGAACCCTCCGCGCGGTCCGGATCGTTCTCCGGTTCGCTCGATCCGCTATTCAGTCGATCGCTTACAACAGCGTAATCTCCGGCCACGAACGTGCCGTCGATAGACACCACAGCGCCCGCTGCGATCTCGGGTATTCCGGGAATCGGATCCGTGAGTTCATCGATCGGACGGACGGTCTCAGTATTTGTGAGTTCGTCGACATTGTGGCGGATCGCATTGTCCATTTGCCATCGCCCGAGCCATGCGAACACTCCCGCCACAACCAGTGCGAGAATCAGGGCCAGGATCCACTGGGGCCTGCGCATAACCTGCGCAAGCGTAGGTTCCCCGAGATATTCAGGTCGTCGTCTCGACATTGACTCAGCGCTCGGCGTAGACGACGCCGACCCGCTGGAACTCCTTTACGTCGGAGTAGCCGCTCGTCGCCATGGCGCGCCGCAGTGCACCCACCAGGTTCGCACTGCCGTCCGCAATATGTGCCGGGCCATTCATGATCTCAGCAAGTGGGACTGCCTGTTCAACAGCTACTCTGCGACCGCGCGGCAGATCGTCGTGATGGGCCTCCTGCCCCCAGTGCCATCCACGGCCGGGAGCATCGGTTGCGCGCGCAAGTGCCGCGCCCAGCATGACTGCGTCGGCGCCGCAGGCGATTGCCTTGATGAAATCACCAGATGTGCCGAGACCGCCGTCAGCGATCACGTGAACGTAACGACCACCCGACTCGTCGAGGTAATCCGTACGCGCGCCTGCAACGTCTGCTATCGCCGTTGCCATCGGAGCGCGAATGCCGAGGGTGACCCTCGTGGTAGACGAAGCACCGCCACCAAACCCGACGAGCACACCGGCAGCGCCCGTGCGCATGAGGTGAAGTGCTGACTGATACGTCGCTGCTCCCCCAACGATCACCGGCACATCGAGTTCGTAAATAAACTGCTTGAGATTCAACGGTTCGCGCCCCTCGACCGAGACATGCTCTGCTGACACCGTATTTCCACGAATCACGAAGAGGTCGACACCAGCCTGCACAACAGTTTCGGTGAACTCCGCCGTGCGGTGCGGCGAGAGTGCGCCCGCGACGGTGACGCCCGCTTCACGCACCTGAGCGAGACGATCGCGAATCAGCTCGGGTTTGATCGGCTCCGCGTACAGCTCGCGCATGCGCTTCACCGCGGTGACTTCGTCTTGGATCTTCGAGATTTCATCGAGCTTCGCTTCGGGATCATCATGCCGGGTCCAGAGCCCCTCGAGATTCAAGACCCCGAGTCCGCCAAGCTTGCCGAGCTGGATCGCGGTGTCTGGCGACATCACCGAGTCCATGGGGGCACCGAGGACTGGGATCTCAAACTGAAAAGCGTCGATGGTCCATGACGTTGATACCAGCTCTGGGTCGCGTGTCCGACGCGTAGGGACAATCCCGATCTCGTCGAATGTGTAGACGCGACGCGCGCGCTTGCCCTTGCCGATTTCGATCTCGTTGCTCACCCGACCAGTCTATCTGGAACACTCTGAGAGGCTGATCGGGCGAGGCAGAGACACTGTTACTTGCGGTAGTTTGGCGCTTCGACAACCATCTGGATGTCGTGCGGATGGCTTTCCTTGAGACCTGCCGAGGTGATGCGCACGAACTCGCCGCGTTCCTTCAGTGACTCGATCGAACGCGCGCCCACGTAGAACATCGACTGGCGCAGGCCACCGACCATCTGATGCGCAACGGCCGAGAGCGGCCCACGATACGGCACCTGACCCTCGATCCCCTCGGGGATGAGCTTCTCATCACTCGGAACATCAGCCTGGAAATAGCGGTCCTTCGAGTAAGACGTGCGCTCCCCACGGGTCTGCAATGCACCCAACGAGCCCATTCCTCGATAATTCTTGAACTGCTTTCCGCCCACGAACACGAGGTCTCCGGGACTCTCGTCGGTGCCTGCGAGGAGTGAACCCATCATGACTGACGAAGCGCCAGCCACGAGCGCTTTCGCGATGTCGCCTGAGTGCTGGAGTCCGCCGTCTGCGATCACTGGAACACCCGCGGGGGTTGCTGCCTTCGCTGCTTCGTAGACTGCCGTGACCTGAGGAACACCAACGCCCGCGATCACGCGTGTGGTGCAGATCGAACCCGGTCCAACGCCCACCTTCACCGCGTCAGCACCCGCATCGACCATTGCTTTCGAGCCGCTGTACGTTGCTACATTGCCACCGATGACATCGACACCAGCGAACGCCGGGTCTGCCTTGATCTTCGAGATGATATCGAGTACACCCCGACTGTCGCCGTTTGCCGTGTCAACGACGAGCACATCGACTCCCGAGTCAAGCAGTGCTCCAGCGCGCTTCCATGCGTCACCGAAGAAGCCGACGGCCGCACCGACACGCAGTCGACCGGCCTCGTCCTTCGTCGAATTTGGGTACTGCTCTTCCTTATCGAAGTCTTTCACTGTGATGAGACCGGTCAGGCGACCCTCGGAGTCGACGAGCGGAAGCTTCTCAATCTTGTGCTTCTTGAAGAGGTCAGCGGCGGCATCGCGAGAAATACCCGTGGGCGCGGTAATCAGTGGCATACGGGTCATCGCGTCTTTTACGCGCACGTTTGCACGATCTTTGACCTCGATGAATCGCATGTCACGGTTCGTGATGATGCCGAGGAGCACGCCCGCAGAGTCAACGACAGGAAGTCCCGACACGCGGTACTCACCGCACAGCGCATCAACCTCAGCAACCGTCGCGTCAACCGTCGTGGTCACAGGGTTCGTAATCATGCCTGCTTCTGAGCGTTTGACCCGGTCTACCATCTCGGCCTGATCTTGAATCGACAGGTTGCGATGCAGGATACCGAGTCCCCCCTGGCGTGCCATTGCGACGGCCATGCGGGTCTCAGTCACCGTGTCCATCGCTGCGGAGATCAGAGGAATACCGAGGCGGATCCTTCTCGTGAGCTGGGTCGAGGTGTCGGCCTCGCTCGGAATGACATCGGTGTGCGCCGGGAGCAGCAACACATCGTCGTAGGTGAGTCCTGTGAACGCGAAGGGGTCACGCTGTTCCATACAACCTCTTTAAGCTTGTGGCGGGAGAAGACGGGGGTTACTAGTCTAAGGGAATCTGACCGGTTATCGGCTGTACGGGCATGCGCGACCTAGGCACAGTTCGCGCCTGGCGCAACATGTCGGTGATGAGTACAAGCAGTGCGATCCACACTGCAATAAACCCAACCCACTGCCCGGGCGACAGCGTCTCGTGCATGATGAAATAACCGAACAGGAACCCGAAGACCGGCGTCATGAACTGCAGGAATCCCAAGTAAGTCAAAGGAAGTCGACGCGCTGCCTCGCCGAACAAAATGAGCGGTGCCGCGGTGAGAATCCCGCTGAGCAGCACAAGTACCGTCACGCCTGCTCCGTGCGAGAGCCCTGTGATACCAACGGCCGATGCCACGATTGCCGCCTGAGCGAGGCTGAGCGGAAGTATGACGACCGTTTCCACGGTGAGGCCGGTGACACCATCGACGCTCGGAATCCTTTGGTGCACGACACCGTAGAGGCCAAATGACACGGCGAGCCCCAACGCGATCCACGGAACCTGGCCGTACGAGACTGTCGAGTACAGTACCCCTGCGGCCGCAATACACACTGCGATCCACTGCAGACCATTCAACCTCTCGCGCCAAAAAATCACGCCAAACAAGATGGTGAACAGCGGGTTGATGAAGTACCCGAGTGAGGTCTCAAGAATGTTGCCCGACACGACCCCGACGACAAAAATCTGCCAATTGCTGTAGAGCAGCAGCGACGCGAGCGCGAACGCTGCGAGCAACTTTGGGCTCTTCAGTATCGTGACAACGAATGACCATCTGCGTGTGAGCGTCACGAGAAGTATGCACACAATCAGTGTCGTGACGACGCGCCACGACACGATCTCGAATGGGTTGACGGCCGCGACGAGCGTGAAGTAGATGGGAAATGCACCCCAGATGAGGTATGCCCCAAACCCGTATCCGAGACCGGCGCGTGTCTTCTCCATGTGATCATCCTAGGGCTCAGAACAACCGGCAAAATACATCAGGGGGCCTGCACCATAGTCGGTGCAGGCCCCCTGAACTGTACGAGCGGCTTAGTGCTCGATGACTGCGAGGATATCGCGGCTTGAGAGCACCAGGTACTCTTCACCACCGGTCTTCACCTCGGTGCCGCCAAACTTCGAGTAGATCACGGTGTCGCCGACATTCACGTCAACCGGGATACGGGTACCGCTGTCAGAGACGCGGCCCGGTCCTACTGCAACAACCTTGCCCTCCTGGGGCTTTTCCTTCGCACTGTCAGGAATCACGAGACCAGAAGCAGTTGTCTGCTCTGCCTCGACCTGCTGGATAACGATTCGATCCTCGAGCGGCTTGATGGCGACCGACACGGTTGACCTCTTTCCAAAGCTAATGGTTTCTCACCCAGACGGGTGCCTCTGTACGAGATTCTATGGCCCACGTTGGCACTCTTGCAAGGCGAGTGCCAACTCCTCAGGGTGTGGATCGCGCACAGCGAACACGGCAACAACGCATCCCCTCCATGAGAACCATGAGCGCGCCTCGATATGCTTGACTTCACAACACCTTTCTTGCGAGGAGACCCCCATGAGCACTACCCCTCCCGAATACCCGCAACCTCAGTACACGCCCCAGGCGGCGCAGGCGTCTCAGGCACCTCAGGCGCCCCAGGTGTACGGTCAGCAGCAAGCTTACGGTCAGCAGCAAGTCGGCTATCCGTCGGGATACACAGAACAGAAGCCGCTGCCGGTGAACACTACCCTCAAAGACACGAACACGTACTCGCTCGTCGCGGTCATTCTCGCGTTTATCGTGCCGATCGCAGGCATTATCTTCGGCCACATGGGTCTGAGCCAGATCAAGCGAACCGGTGATGCGGGCCGCGGGCTCGCTCTCACAGCCCTCATTTACGGGTACTGCGTCTTTGCCCTCGGCCTCATCTTCTTCGTCACTTACATCGGGTTCATCATAATGATCATCGGCGCAGCGGCGAACGCGGGCTCGTACTACTACTAGGAAGGTGGCTCACTCGCCATCCCCAGGCTGGGATCGACTCACGCAGGACGACGGCGTTCGGGTGCTTACCGACATCTCTGCGCTGCAGGATTCAGGAGCATCACTCGCTGAGATTACGCGGCAGATTCGGTCGAAGACCGACGATAGCGACCTCGTCGCGGCAGCCCTCACACAAGCACACCTGCGTGGGCGGGCGGCGTCGAAGTTTGGTCCACTCGGGGGCCGAATGCTGTTCACCCCTGCAGGGCTCGAACAGGCTTCGAGACTCGCAGCGGCAGAACTTCACGCGGCAAGATTCGCTCGGGCAGGTGCAACGTCGGTCGCAGACCTTGGGTGCGGACTCGGCGCAGAATCACTCGCATTTCTGAGAGCCGGACTGCGCGTGCGCGCGGTCGAGATTGATGCACTCACCGCTGAGTTCGCGCGACACAACCTCGCGGTGCAGGCTTCGGCCCTCGAGCGAGCAGATTTCGAAGTACTCACAGGTGATGCGTCCGAGATCGGAGCAGGCGACGCTGACGCCGTCTTTCTCGATCCAGCACGCCGCACCTCTGGACATCGTGACACGAAACGCGTGTCCTCAGCCGACTACTCTCCTTCGCTCGATTTCACATTTCGGGCGGCACGAGGCGCCCGCTCAGGCGGGGTAAAGCTCGGTCCGGGATTCGACCGTGACCTCATTCCAGACGACGCTGAGGCACAGTGGGTGTCGGTCGACGGCGGCCTCGTCGAAATGAGCCTCTGGTTCGGCGGGGCAGCACGTCAAGGGACCCACCGCGTTGCGACCGTCATTCACTCCGGCAGCACTCCGTCGGGTCTGAGCCACGTCTCGGAGCTCACGGGCGAGTCCGACTCCGAGGATGCGCCGGTGCGGGAACTCGGCACCTATCTGTATGAACCCGACGGTGCTGTGATCCGTTCGCGTCTCATCGGCGACCTCGCCCGAAGTCTCGATGCGGGCATGCTGCATGAGCACATCGCGTACCTCACGTCAGACTCGCAAGTCGATACGCCGTTCGCACAGGCGTTCCGAGTACTTGAAGAGCTGCCGTTCCGCGAGAAAGATCTCAAACGAGCATTGCAGTCTCGCGGCATAGGCAGACTCGAAATAAAGAAGCGCGGCGTGGATGTCGATCCAGCTGCGCTTCGCACCCGATTACGCCTCAAGGGCGAGAACTCGGCAACGCTCGTGCTCACGCGTTCGGCGAACAGGCACTTGGCGCTGCTCGCCGAACGCTGCTGAAAGCCGAGAGCTTAGTACTGTTCAAGGATCTCTGAGCAAGACAGCGTCTGTCCGAAGATCTCCGCTGACTCGGCCCCAGACAAGCATGCCTCAACCGCTTCGACACCCGTGCCGGCGAGAGCAAAGATCGACACCAGGATCACAATGCCAACGATGACGCCGATCACGCCGATGATAATGCCGATGACCGCAGGAATGTTGCTTGCCTTGGCCTTCTTCGACTGGACAAGCGCGACGATGCTGAGGATCAAACCGATCAGCGAGATCGGGAAGATGATTGAGACAATGAGTCCGACGATGCCGAGCGTCTTGCCAGGAACAGTGGCGGGTGCGCTGTAGGCAGGGGCAGGAGCCGCATAGTTCGGCGCAGGCGCTGCGTACGGTGCTCCGGGAGCTGGAGCCTGGGAAGCAGGCTCTTGCGGTGCCTGCGGTGCTGCTGGCGGAGCCGTTGGTGCTGCTGGAGGTGCAGTCGGCGGGGCCGGAGGCGCAGTCGGCGGAGCCGGCGGTGTCGGTGGAACGTCACCCGCTGAAGCTCCTGAGTTCGGCACTGGTTCGTTGTTCGGCGTGTTGTCGGACATGTCGTTCCTTACGGATTCTTGAGTGGCATACGTGGTTCTCCCAAAATAACGATACCTGTACCTGCACGCATTAGGGCAACTTAGGGCAACTGGATGTCGGTGACCGGGAGTGTCGAGTCGGCACTAAATCCCAGCGATGATGGCGAATAGCCGTTCATCACGAGCTGTGCTCCGAGTGAAGCAATCATTGCTCCGTTATCGGTGCAGAGCGACAGCGGTGGCACGCGAAGCTCGACCCCCGCGGCCGACGCACGCTCTGTCGCCACTTCTCGTAGACGAGCGTTTGCGACGACGCCTCCGCCGAGGAGTAGACGCGGAACTTCGAGATCGCGGCACGCAGAGAGTGCCTTTGTGAGCAACACATCAACGACGGCCTCTCGAAAGCTTGCGGCCACATCGGCGACCGGAATCTCTTCGCCCGCTGCTGCCCGCTGCTCCACCCAACGCGCGACCGAGGTCTTGAGGCCCGAGAACGAAAAGTCGTATCGGTGCTTCTCGAGGTATTTTGGCAGTGTGAGCCCTCGTGGGAACCGAATGGCCTCTGGGTCTCCGCCTTCGGCGACCCTGTCAATGTGCGGACCGCCCGGGTACGGCAGCCCCAGGAGCCTTGCAACCTTGTCAAATGCTTCGCCAGCGGCATCGTCGATGGTTTCACCGAGCAGTTCCACATCTCCGACGAGATCCCGCACGAGGAGCAGTGAGGTGTGCCCACCAGAGACTAGGAGCGCGATTGTGGGCAGTTCGAGTTCGCCAACGCCCCCCACAGCTTCGCGCAGGCCCTCGCCCCGCAGTACGTCAGCCCCGACATGGCCGACGAGGTGGTTTACCGCGTACAGCGGCTTGTCGAGTGACACCGCGAGCGCTTTCGCTGCAGAAACTCCGACCATGAGTGCTCCGGCAAGGCCCGGGCCACCGGTCACAGCAATCGCGTCAATCTCGTGCAATTCGACGCCCGCGTCGCCCAGCGCACGCTCAATCGTTGGCGTCATCGCCTCGAGGTGGGCGCGCGCGGCGATCTCGGGAATGACACCACCGAATCGTGCGTGCTCGTCCATCGACGAGGCGATCGCGTTGGCGAGCAGGGTGCGACCCCGCACGATGCCGACGCCCGTTTCATCGCAGCTCGTCTCGATGCCAAGAACGAGCGGCTCGACGCTCGTGCGATACGCACTGCCGAGCGGCTCGACGCTCGTGCCATACGCACTGCCGCGCGGATCCACTGCGTTCATCGCCTCTCCTTCATGTCGAGCCGCATGACAATCGCGTCGACGTCATCGGGTTGATAGTACCGGGGTCGAATGCCGATCTCGGAGAATCCGAGTGATGCGTAGAGCGCCCGTGGAACTGGCTTGTCAGCGCGCACCTCGAGAAACGTTTGGGTCGCTCCCCGTTCGGCCGCGGTATCAAGCAGGGTGTTCATGAGTGCTCGCCCGTGTCCGCTCCCCTGCAGCCCGGGTTGCACCGCGATGGTTTGGATATCGCTTTCATCGCCGATCACGAGCACCCCCGCGTACCCTCGCACCTCCCCCGAGTCGTCTGCGAGTACAACGTATCTCCGATGGTCTGCTTGCAACTCCTCACGCATCATCTCAAGGCTCCACGCCTCGGCACCGAAGACCGCGCGTTCGATCTCCCAGATTGCGCCTACGTCTGTCGGATCCGCGTCGCGAATGTTCACGGCGTGACCGGTTTCGGCGGTGACGGAGGGAAGACGTCTGGCTGCCTGAGATAGAGTGCTCGATCCGCTTCGAACTCGCGTCCCGCGGCAATCATTCTCGCGGCGAGGCGCACGAGCGCCGCGGCGGACACTCGCTCGGGCCGTGCCTCGTTGCTGACGCTCACGTACCCTTCCCGCGGTACGAGGTGTGGATCGGCGCTGCGCACCGGTACCCCCGCCCAATCGAGGGCGCTGTACTCGGTGACAAACAACTCGCGACGCTTTGCGTCTTGCACCACACGAACTCCCGTGGCCGCTCCCGCTTCGAGCAGGTCAAGCGCTGCAGCGTCGTGACTCACGAGTGGGAGAACACTCAGGCTGCGCCCCGCAGCGAACGCGTGCGCTGCGGCGATCCCAACTCGAAGCCCAGTGAACGGGCCGGGGCCTATCCCGGCGATGACGTCGGTGACGCTTGATGCTTTCGTCTCGGCTGCTGCGAGTGCCTGCGCGATGAGCGTTCCGATGTGTTCTGCGTGGCCGCGCGGGTCGTCGCTCGACGCTTCTGCAATCTGACCGCCCACGCCGACTGCGACGCTCGTACCGAGCGACGTATCGACCGCGAGGATGATCCGCTCACCGAGTTCAGGGGCCTCGACATATCGAATTGCCGACGCATTCATGCGATCACTCCATCATGCCAACGACTGCCGTGACCTGTCACCGTGATGGTCCTCGGCTCAACCGGAACATCTCCCGAAGCATCGCCCGCGGTATCGTTCGCGGTATCGTTCGCGCCGCCAACAGGTCGCTCGATAGTGATCTCGATCCATGAGTCGCGAGTGCCGGTGAGCCCTTCTCCCCACTCAGCGACGACGACCGATCCATCGAAATCGAGGTCGAGATCCTCAATCTCATCGGTGTTTGCGAGTCGGTATGCGTCGACGTGCACGAGCGGGACACCCCCACTCAGCGACGGATGCGTGCGCGCGATGACGAACGTCGGGCTCTGCACTGGCCCGCGCACGCCGAGTCCCTCGCCAATGCCTCGTGTGAGCGTGGTCTTTCCTGCCCCGAGCGGACCCGTCAAGATCACGAGGTCACCGGCCGAGAGCACACGCCCGAGCTTGACGCCGAGCTCATGCATGGAATCGGGGTGTTCGGCCGTAAATCGTTCCATATGGCTCACTACGTCACCGCCTGGCGTATGACGCGTGGGCCGATACCCACGAGGATCTCGTAGTTGATTGTGCGCATAAGTCGCGACCATACTTCAATCGCGGGATACCCACGCTCCGGATCCCCGAACAGCACGACCGGGTCGCCGAGTTCGACCCGACCCGCAAGCGGGCCGACATCAACAATGAACTGATCCATACCGATACGGCCGACGATCGGACGCGGCTCCCCCGCAATCGTCACCCACGCACCGTTTCCGTTGAGCGCGCGCGGCATGCCATCTGCGTATCCGATCGGCACGAGTGCGAGCGTCGTCGCTACTTCGCAGACGTGATTAAACCCGTACGAGACGCCGGTGCCAGCGGGCACTCCGCGCAGTGCAACGATCTCTGAACGCAGCGTCATCGCCGGAACCAGCCCCAAATGCGCCGACGTCTTCTCGACAAACGGACTCAGCCCGTACGTCGCAAGACCGACGCGCACGGTGTTGTAGTGAAGCTTCGGGCGAGTAAACGTCGCCGCGCTCGCTGCGAGGTGGATCATCTCAGGCTCGGACCCGGCTTCGCGCAACATACGCACTGCGTCGTCGAACACCTCACCCTGGGCATGATCGGCTTCCTCTCCCGCATTCGCGAGATGGCTAAAAATGCCGCGAACGCGGACGAGGCCTTCGCGCTCGAGCTCTGCGCCGCGCGCGAACAGGGTCTGCCACTCATCCTTCGCTGCACCATTGCGACTCAAGCCGGTATCTACTTTGAACTGCAGCGTTGCCGTCATGCCTAATTCTTTTGCCGCTGTGGCGAGCGCCTCAAGATGCGACAGACGACTCACGCCAACCTCGATCGACGCCGAGATTGCGGGTCCGAAGTCAACACGCGGACCGTGGAGCCAGCACAGTAACGGAGCGGTGACGCCCGCGTCACGCAGCTGCAGCGCCTCCTCAAGGTCTGCTGTCGCGATCATCGTCGCACCGCCGCTCATCGCGGCCTCTGCAGCGATCACCGCACCGTGACCGTATCCGCAGGCCTTCACGACGACGATGATCTGGCCACCTGCGGTGACCTCGCTGATCCGGCGTACGTTGTGGTGGATCGCCTCAATCGACACCTCGGCCACGCGCATATTCCCGGTTCTCATGAGCTGACACCCTCACCTTCGACCACAACGAACGCCGTCGCAATATCGGCCTCGTGCGTCATGGTGAGGTGGATTCGATCCGCCCCTCGCGCGCGAAGCACTGACTCGAGCGCTGGATTCATGACGAACTCGGGCGCACGATGTTCATCTCGGGTGACCTCGAAGTCCCCCCAGGTGAGATGCCACGAATCACCGAGTGCCTTGATCAACGCTTCACGAGCGGCGAACCGCGCGGCAAGCGAGTGCACTGCGAGCGATTGCTCTTGTGCGCTGAACAGCCGGGCGCGCAGCTTTGGAGTGCGCTCAAGCTGCCGCTCAAAGCGCGCGATGTCGACCATATCGACGCCGATGCCGATAATCACTCGACTGTTACCGATTTCGCGAGGTTTCGCGGCTGGTCAACATCGAGCCCCTTTGCGGTCGACAGTTCAAGTGCGAACCATTGGAGCGGAACCACCTGAAGAATCGGGTCGAACAGTGCGTCGGTCAGCGGCAGTCGAACAACGTCGTCGGCGTACGGAAGGACCGCGGTGTCGCCCTTCTCGACAATCGCAATCACTCGCGCACCGCGCGCGCGAATCTCTTGGATGTTCGAGACGACCTTCGCGTGCATGAGCGGCGAGGTGCGCGGGCTTGGCACGAGCACGAATACGGGCTGGCCGTGGTCAATAAGCGCAATCGGACCGTGTTTGAGTTCACCGGCTGCGAATCCCTCAGCGTGAATGTATGCGATCTCCTTGAGCTTGAGCGCACCTTCGAGTGCCGCTGGGTACCCAACGTGACGACCGAGAAAGAGCACCGAGCGCGTATCCGCCATCCAGTGTGCGAGCTGGGCGATCTGCTCGTGCGTCGCGACAGCCTCTGACATTTTCTTTGGGAGCGTTTCAAACTGGCGAACGGCTTCTGCGGCAACGTCAGCCGCAAGCGTTCCCCGCACGCGGCCAAGATGCAGGCCAATCAGGTAGAGCGCGGTAATCTGCGCGACAAATGCCTTGGTCGAGGCGACAGCAACTTCCGGCCCGGCGTGCGTGTATACCGCGGCGTCTGACTCCCTCGGAATCGTGGCGCTCTGCGTGTTACACACCGATACCGTGGTGACACCACGGTCAATCGCGTATTTGACGGCCATCAGGGTGTCCATGGTCTCACCCGACTGGCTCACTGAAATCACCATGGTGCGATCAGTGAGCACCGGCTCGCGGTATCGGAACTCGTGGCTGAGTTCGACCTGCACCGGTATCCGCGCCCACTGCTCGATGGCGTACGCGCCGATCATGCCGGCGTACGATGCGGTGCCGCACGCAATGATGATGATCCGATCCACCTCGAGCAACCGCGCCTCGCCTAACTCGGTGAGCTCGGGGATCTCGACGTGGTCATCGGCGAGACGCCCACGAAGCGTGTTCTCAATCGCGTCAGGCTGCTCGCTGATCTCCTTTGCCATGAAGGATGACCAGCCGCCTTTGTCCGCGGCCCCCGCATCCCACTGCACTTCGTACTCTTCAAAGTCGACGGGGACGCCATCGAAATCTACGATGCGCACGGATTCGGGGGTGATTACGGCGATATTGTCTTCGTCGACCGCGATCGCGCGTCTCGTAGAGGATACAAACGCCGCGACGTCGGAGCCCAGGAAGTTTTCTCCCTCGCCGAGACCGACGACGAGCGGTGAGTGATGCCGGGCTGCAACCACCTTCCCTGGTTCGTTCTGATGCATCGCAAGCAGCGTGAAGGTTCCGTGCAGCCGCTTCACGACACGCCGAAACGCGGTTTCGAGATCGCCTGCATCTTGCACTTCGAGCCCGAGGAGCGCCGCGACCACCTCTGTGTCGGTTTCGCTCTCGAGTTCTGCCCCACGGCTCATGACTTCGTCACGGAGCTCCGCAAAATTCTCCACGATGCCATTGTGGATCACCGCGAGCCTGCCCTCATCACCGAGATGCGGGTGGGCGTTCACGTCTGTCGGCCCGCCATGAGTAGCCCAGCGGGTATGCCCAATGCCTGTTCCAGTCGCCGCGAGAGGACTCACGTCGAGTACGCTCTCGAGGTTTGCGAGCTTGCCTGCCTTCTTGCGCACCGATACACCGCCAGACGTATCAATGACCGCGACTCCTGCCGAATCGTAGCCGCGGTACTCAAGCCGTCGCAGCCCGTTCAACAGCGCTTCGACAGTATCATTCGGGCCAACGTATCCAACGATTCCACACATACGCGCAATTTTAGTGGCACGATAGGTGAACGATGAGCCAAAAACACAGCGAAGCCCAAGCCACCGATGATTCACGCACAGAAACGGTGGGAACTGACACGCAGACGCTGATCCGCCCCGATGTCACGTCGCCGTTCACTGAGATCGACCGAGATGAGTGGGCGCGGCTCGCCGGTGAGACGCCAATGCCGCTCACCGAACAAGAAGTGGAGGCGTTTCGGGGTCTCGGCGAAGTGCTCGACCTCGTCGAAGTTTCTCAGGTGTATCGGCCGCTCAGCCGACTCATCAACCAGTATGCAATTGCGGCTCGCGAGATGCACCAGCGCACGAGAAAGTTCTTGCATCGGGAGAACGAACGCCCGAGCACGTTTGTTATCGGTGTGGCTGGTTCGGTCGCTGTGGGAAAGTCGACTGTGGCACGTATCCTCCGAGATCTGCTCGCCAGGTGGCCAGAAACGCCGAACGTGTCGCTTGTGACCACCGACGGGTTCCTCTATCCGAACGCCGAACTCGAGCGCAGGGGACTCGCTGATCGGAAAGGGTTTCCCGAGTCATACGACCGACGGGCCCTGCTGAGATTCGTGTCCCAGGTCAAATCTGGCATGCCGGAGGTTCGTGCACCCCACTACAGCCACCTGTTTTACGACATCATTCCTGACGAGTACACCGTCGTGAGGCAACCCGACATTCTCATCGTCGAGGGCCTCAACGTGTTGCAGCCGCCGTCAATGATCCACCCGCTCGCTGTGTCAGACCTCTTCGATTTCTCTGTGTATGTTGATGCGCGCACGAGCGACATTGAGCAGTGGTTCACTCGCCGATTCCTCAAGCTGCGAGAGAGCGCGTTCGCAGACCCGAACTCATTCTTCACGCGTTTCTCTCATGAGAGCGAAGAAGAGGCAATCGCGTTCGCGCACGGCATCTGGAAGAGCGTGAACGAGCCGAACCTCGTAGAAAACATTCGGCCGACACGGGCACGGGCAACGCTCGTGCTACGAAAAGAGGCCGACCACCGTGTGCAGAAGGTGCTGCTGCGAAAGCTGTAGCGGGCTCGCACCTTCCCTGAATTCGAGTGCAATTATGCGGTTATGACGCACATCTTGAGCACATTCTGTGACTCGGACTCTGGAGAAACGACTAGACCGCGAGGCGTTCCTTCACGATAGCTGCCAAGTCGTCAGCGAGCTGCTGGGCATGATCCACGTGCGAGGCCTCAACCATGACACGCACGACGGGCTCGGTGCCGGAGGGGCGAAGCAGCACACGACCGTTGCCGGCAAGCACATCTTCGGCCTGGCGAACGGCGGCCTGCAATACGTCATCGCTGTTTGCACGCGTGCGATCCACACCCCGGACATTCACGAGCACCTGGGGATACACCCGCATGCATTCTGCGAGCTCGGCGAGCGACTTGCCAGTGCGAACCACCTCGGCCGCAAGATGCAGCCCGGTGAGGATGCCATCTCCCGTCGTCGCAAACTCGCTCATGATCACGTGCCCGGATTGCTCACCGCCGAGCGAATAGCCGTGCTCGTTGATCGCCTCGAGCACGTAGCGGTCGCCCACCCCGGTCTCGACGACGTCAATTCCGTTATCGGCCATTGCCAACTTCAGACCGAGGTTCGACATCACCGTTGCAACAAGCGTGTTCTGCTCGAGCTTGCCGCGCGATGCCATTGAGAGCGCAAGAATCGCCATGATCTTATCGCCATCGATGAGGTTTCCTTCGGCATCCACGGCGAGGCAGCGATCCGCGTCCCCGTCGTGGGCGATACCGAGATCTGCACCGACCTCAACGACCTTCGAGGCGAGCATCTCGACGTGAGTGGATCCCACACCGTCGTTGATGTTCATCCCGTCGGGATCGTTTCCAATAACCGTCACCTTGGCTCCTGCGTCGCTGAACGCGTCGGGAGAGATCCCCGAAGCAGCACCGTGCGCGCAATCCAACACCACGTGCAGTCCAGAAAGGCTCAGCCCCTCAAGCGTTCCGAGCAGGTGGACGAGATAGCGATCCTCGGCGTCGGCGAATCGCCGAATTCGGCCGACCTCGCGACCCGTGACCGCGACGGCAGGCTTACTCATCGCAGCTTCGATCTGGTCTTCGACTTCGTCGGGGAGCTTGCGACCGCCCTCTGCGAAGAACTTGATGCCGTTATCTGGCGCGGGGTTGTGCGAGGCAGATACCATCACACCGAAATCGGCTCCGGTATCTGCAACGAGATATGCCGCAGCAGGCGTGGGGATCACACCAGCGTCGAGCACATCCACTCCAGCCGCGGCCAGCCCGGCAGACACCGCCGCTGAAATGAACTCGCCAGAAACCCGCGGATCGCGCGCGACGATCGCGGTAGCGCGACGGCTCTCGCCTCGGGCATTACGTCCGAGCACGAGAGCCGCTGCGTGCGCGAGGCCGAGGGCCAGGCCTGCGGTGATATCCACCCCAGCCAGGCCCCGAACCCCGTCGGTGCCAAACAGGCGTCCCATTGGGGATTCGCTCCTGTTTAGCGCTTCGAGTACTGAGGCGCCTTGCGGGCCTTCTTGAGACCAGCCTTCTTG
>JBEBUJ010000001.1:0-117241 GCA_040393365.1 Leucobacter denitrificans | reverse complement strand
AAGCCTTGAGGCGGTTGCTCGCATCGAACAGCTTGCGCTTGCGTTCGCTGAACACCCCGATGATGCCACCGCGTCACACCAGTATGCCAAGGCACTTGCCGAAGCGGATCGAATCGGCGCATGGCAGGCGCATGCTCGCCGCGGCGAAGTGATATCTGGCCTCGGGCTCGGTGGCATTGCAGAGACGCGCGATGTCGGCGAACTCTCGGGTGGGCAGCGGATCCGCCTCTCACTCGCTGCGCTTCTCCTCACCGCCCCGCATACACTGCTCCTCGATGAACCATCGAACCATCTCGATGACGGGTCAGCAGCCTACCTCGAACGAGTACTTGTCTCCTGGCCCGGCATTGTTATCGTTGCGAGCCACGATCGCGCACTGCTCGACTCGGTAACCACGCGCATGATCGATCTTGATCCGCTGCCCGTCGCGGCGAACGACCTCATCGATTCCGCAGATGTTGATACCTCTGAAGTCAGCGATGCGGGATCTGGCTTCGGGATTCGGGTGTGGGGCGTCGGGTTTTCTGCCGCCCGGCGCGAACGCCAGGCGGAGATGCGACGCTGGCGTGAGCGATACGACAGGGAGTCCGATGAGCTCGATGCACTCTCGCACGAGATCGCGGTGGGTTCGAAGGAAGTGAATCGCAAACACGAATCCAAGTCTGAGTCGCGCATCACGAAGAAGTTCTACGCCGACAAAGACGCGAGAGTGACGGCAAGACGCGCTCGAAATGCAAGCGTGAGACTCGACCAGCTCGAACGTCGGCGGGTTCGAAAACCACCTGAGCCACTTCGATTTCACGGCTTCGAGCAAGGACTCGGCAGCACTGAGCCGAGGTCAGGAGCGGCAGTACAGGCCGATGCCGGGCCACTACTCTCTGCCCATCGGGTCGCGACGCCAGGCAGGCTCAGAGAGGTCTCTCTGGATCTCGAACCGCACGGCAGGCTGCTCCTCACGGGACCGAATGGCTCGGGCAAGTCGACGCTTCTCGCGATCCTCGCGGGTACCCTCGACCCCGAACGCGGCACTGTCATACGCGCAACCCGGGTGGGGTACTTGCCGCAAGAAGTGTCGTTCAAGCATCCCGCCCATTCCGCCGCCGAAACCTATCGTCAACAGGTCGGCGAGGCAGTCGCCGACCGTGTGCCCCTCACCTCGCTCGGTCTGCTGGCTCGCCGCGATGTGGATCGGGCGGTCGGTTCGCTCAGCGTCGGCCAGCGGCGAAGGCTCGCGCTTGCAACCCTTGTCGCCGATCCACCGCCTGTGCTGCTGCTCGATGAGCCAACGAATCATCTTTCGCTCACACTTGTGGAGGAGTTCGAGCAGGCACTGCACAGTTACGGCGGCGCGCTCATTGTGGCGTCGCACGATCGATGGTTGCGAGCTCAATGGAACGATGCGCCGACACTCACGGTTGCCGGTCCAGGTTAAGTGACTCGAGGTACTGGGAATTGCGACAGCTAAACCGCTTGTGTTGCCCCGCCGTAAATCAACTCAATGGTCTCCGGTCGTCGCCCCGTCTCGCCCAGTGCCTGCTCAATAAGTGATGTCAGCCGGAGCAGCTTCCAATCTTTGCCAGCATGTCCCATTATCTGAATCCCGAACGGCAGCCCATTCTCAGTGAGTCCGCCAGGAGTGACTAAGACGGGATGCGCGGTCATCGTGAGCCGACAAGCGAGGCGTTGCCACTCCAAATACCGTTCAAATTGAGCGCCCTCAATTTGGTCTACCCATTCGAGCTCCGCACCCGGGGCCTCCACCGGCGTAGCAGGCGTGATGAACAGGTCGTACTCACGCATAAACCACGCGGTCCGACGATAGATATCGGTTCGTTTTTCGAGCGCGTGGGCCAGATCTTCTGCTGAGGTTCGTTTACCTTGCAAGATGTTCCGAACGTAATCTCCTCTGAACAGAGCCTCGTTCCCTTTGACATGCCTCCATCCTTTGGAGAAAAACCCGAACATTTCAATTGTTTCCCAGCACCAATCGACGTCAGTGAAGTCAGGTTCAATTACGTCAATTTGGCATCCAAGTTCCTCAAGCCTCATTCTCACCGACTCGTGAGCACGCCGAATTACAGGATCAATTGGCAACCCACCAGCATCAGCGCTCCAGGCGATTCGAAGCCCAGAAAGCTCACGTGGTTCGAGTGTCGAAGCGTCGGGACATCCACCCTCAAGTGCGATCGGACTTACGTCACTCTCACCCGCGACAGCGCTGAGTATCAGCTGCGCGTCCCTCGAGGATTTTGCCATAGGTCCGAGCACCGAATGCGGCGACCAACCGCTTCCCGAGCCATCTGACGGGATCCTCCCCGGCGATGTCCGCATCCCAACAACATTACAAAATGCTGCGGGGTAACGTAAGCTTCCGCCGCTATCTGATCCGTCTGCAAAAGGAAGCAGTCCACCAGCTACGGCGGCCGCAGATCCCGTAGAGCCGCCCGCATGTCGTGATAGGTCGAATGGGTTCCTTGTAATCCCTTGCAACGCGCTGAATGTCAGCGTCCCCACTCCGAACTCAGCGGTGGCGGTCTTCCCAACAACAATCGCCCCCGCCTCGCGGAGACGCGAAACCATCAACGCATCCCGTTTCGCAATTGGTGCATCTTTGAAGGCCACCGAACCAAACTTTGTCGGATGCCCCTCAACGTCAATGAGATCCTTCACGGCAGTCGGGAGCCCATGCAAAGGTCCAAGCAACTCGCCTCGTGCGGTTTTGCGGTCGGCCTCGCGAGCCATTTTCAGAGCTTCCTCGCGAGGGGTCAAGGAAACGATCACATTAATATATGGATTCACTCGCTCGATCTGGTCATAGTAAGCAGATACAACCTCTTCGGAAGAAATGAGCCGTTCTTGGATCAGGTTGCTGAGTTCAGTGGCCGACTTCCAGATGAGTTGGCTGTGGTCTTCATACGAGAGTTGAACGTGCATAGTTACTCCCTCCTAACTAATCGTTTGAAACAGCGTTGAGATAGGTGTCCCAGCGCCTAAATTGTGAAATATCACGTAGTTCAGATCCTCCACCCCGAAATCCGAACCCAAGAATCGAGCGCCCATCATTGAGTTCGAGCGGACCCACTGTCATCGGCTCCGCGAGTCCACCAATAAACTTCGCGAGCGCGAGTGGGTTGAGCCGCCAGAGTTCGCCTTCAATTGAATTTTGTGCATCTGGAGCGTATTCAATTCCTGGTTTCGGCGGGGAAGTGCCGAGGTCTACCATTCGGTAGTGCGGCGCGATCGAGACGTCAGTTATATAACGAGCACCAAGTTCGAGCAGTTCACCATTCAGCGGCATGCCCCGCAGATGCGCGCCAAATACACCTAGTTCGCATCCCACCGCTTCTGTCAGCTCCCAATCCTGCTCGAGAAGTCTCGCGGCCAGGTCATATCCAACTGCGTCCTCACGGTCACCAGTAACAATCGTCACTCCGTAGTTCTTCGCTTCCGCATTCGGTACCGGAACGGCGATACCCGACATCTGAAGAACGTTGAGGAAATTCGTAAAGGTGCCGATTCTTGTGTTCACAATCATGGGGTCGTCAGCGACCTCATGGAACGTTGGATGAAAGCCGACAGTAGGAATGAGTAGCGCATCGAACCCTTGAAGCAATAGCTCGGCATCTGACTTCAGCCGGTCTAACTCAAGCCGACTCTCGATATAGTCGGTCGCGGAATATCCTCGGCCCTGGTCAACTACCTTTTCAACGCTCGGATCAAGTGGGTACTCAGAAAGCACCCTCTTGCCAAAGGCCACTGTCCTCTCAGCAATGAGCGCACTTCCATAGAGAAGCTGTGCAGCATCCAACAAAGATGCAATATCAACAGTCACGAGCGTCGCGCCTGAGTCCTTGAGTTTCGCTGCCGCAGTTGTGAGAGCATTACGGGCTTGCTCGTTCGCGGACTCCAAGTTCGCATCGACTGGGATCCCAATGACCGGGGCGAGAGGTGCCGCGAGTCTTGCATTCTGAAGAAAGTTGGGCATCTCTTCGCCACCCATAACTTGTATCGCCTGCGTTGCAAGCCCTAGGCAGTTGGCAAAAACCGAGATTGTATCGAACGGCCTTACAGCAGGGACCAAGCCCACTGAGGAAATGAGACCGAGAGACGGCTTGATTCCGATAATCCCGTTATACGCCGCAGGTACTCGCCCGGAGCCAGCCGTATCCGTGCCCAGCGAGAAGTCGACGGTTCCATCCGCCACTGCGACTGCCGACCCTGAACTAGAACCGCCTGAGATTCGGTCGGGATCTATAACACTGCGCGCCGCACCATATGGGCTCCGGGTTCCTACCAACCCCGTTGCGAACTGATCCAAGTTCGTCTTCCCGATGCAGATCGCCCCTGCCGCTTCGAGTCTCGCCACCGCGACCGCACTCTGATCGGGCATATATGCAGCAGGGGGGTAACCAGCGGTGGTTTCAAAATGTGCGACATCTATGTTGTCCTTAACCGCGAACACGGTCCCCGCAAGTGGAAGAACTCTGCCGTGTTGTAATTCTTCATCGACCCTGAGTGCTTCCTCTTCCGCAGATTCCAGGCTCCTGATCGAGATCCAGGCCTCAGGATTCTTGTTTCGGCTGAGACGTTCATATGCGCGTCGTACACGATCCCTTGAGGTGTGCTTCAATTCAGTCACGGACGTCAGTTGTCCTTTCGTGACGGCTCAGTCGAGAACTGGGCGAGCTTGGCTCGGTAGTTGGAGAGTCTCGGATGATTGAATACCTCATCGGGAGTCCCGCTCACTGCAATCCCAGCGTTCTCCATAAAGCAGACGCGATCTGAAACCCCCTGGGCGAAACCCATCTCATGGGTGACGACAATCATGGTCATACCGCTCTTTGCGAGCGAGGTCATGAGATCAAGAACTTCTCCGACGAGTTCCGGATCTAAGGCTGATGTCGGCTCATCAAAAAGGATCGCCTTCGGGCGCATCATGAGAGCACGACCAATCGCAATTCTTTGTTGTTGTCCCCCAGAAAGGTCCGACGGGTACGCGTCCGCTTTCTCAGTGAGACCCACCGTTTTCAGAATGTCGCGCGCACGGGCTTCGGCCTCAGCACGACTTTCTTTCAGCACGACCGTTGGTCCCTCAACGAGATTCTGAAGAACGTTCTTGTGCTCCCACAGATTGAATTGTTGGAACACCATCGCAAGTTCGGTTCGGAGCCAGGTTGCGTTGAAACGTTCCCGAAGAGTCAAGTGATCCTTACCTTTGGAGTTCAGGTCCATCTCCCTGTCATCAAGTGTGATGGAACCGGAATCAGGAACCTCCAGGAGGTTCATGCATCGCAAGAGCGTGCTCTTTCCTGCTCCACTTGGCCCGATAATGGATACGACTTCGCCTGCGTTGACAGTAAGTGAGATCTCATTCAATACGAGACGGCCATCGAAACTCTTGCTCAGATTCGTGACACTAATCATTTCCGACCAACACTTTCTGACGGAGCTGTTTGCGAGAGAGATACTTCTTGCCGGTCTTCTTCTCAATCAGGACTTGAATCCCCATCAACCCACTTGTCATTGCAAGGTAAATAAGTCCGACAACGCCAAGAGTCTCAGTGACGTTGTACGTGGCATTGAATGCCTTCTGACCTTGGAGCATGAGGTCGGGAACGGTGATAATCGATACCTGTGCTGACTCCTTCAGTAAGATCACACAGTTATTGATGTAGGGAGGTGTCATCATCCGAATCGACACCGGCGCAGTCACTCGAAAGAACTTCTGGATAGGATTCATTCCCACAGCGTCAGCGGCCTCAAGTTGCCCTTTGGGAACTGCTTGAAGCCCCGCTCGAATAATCTCTGAGAAGAACGACGAGGAGTTAAACGTCAGCGCTATCAGACCGGCTGAAAAGGCACCAAGCGTAATCCCAAATGGCCGTGAATAGTAGAAGAAGAACAACAACAGAAGTAGAGGAATCCCGCGAAAGATCCACACCCAGGTGGCGGCGATGCCGCGGATAAACGAGTTTCTCGACAAACGCATCGAGGCGATGATGTACCCAAGTATCGTCGCGCAGACAATGGCGGCGAGAACAATGAGTAGCGTGGTCCCCGCCCCCTTCAGAAATAACGGGAGATACTGGAGAGCGATCGACTCAGAACTTTCGATCATCGATCAGTATCCAATGAATAGCCCAACCATTGATTCGACCACTCATCGAACTTGCCACTCTCGATCAGTTCTCTGACCGCGCGGTCGATCTCGGGCTTCAAATCTTCTGCGTCACTCGAGATTGCGGCTCCGAAAGGTTGAGGGTTATAGTCCTCGCCCACAATTTTTACTTGGTCACCGTTCGGCGCAGAACGGATGAACTCCGTCGCGTTGATCCTCGGGGTGAGATACATGTCAATGCGCCCAGCAATGAGATCGCTCATGCCCTCCGGAACTCCGGGGTAATCAACGAACTCAGAGAAACCTCCGATTTCCCGAGCAGCAGCTTCATTTGTGCTCCCACCAATGGCGCCGACTCGAAGGCCCTGCATCTCGGTGATATCAGAAACCTCGCTATTTCCTGTCTGAACTACAGCAACGATCCCGTCATAGAAGTAGGGCTCGCTGAAGGTGAACTGGCTTAAGCGTTCTTCTGTCATTGTCATACCTGACATCACGAGGTCGTACTGGCCGTTTTCTAGGCCCGGAAGCAGACCAGTGAATTGGGCTTCAACCCACTCAACCGGACGGTCGAGTGCTTCGCCGATGGCATTGCCAAGATCAATTTCGAGTCCGACAAGTTCACCGCCATCTGAGAAAGAGAGTGGCCGATAGGTACCACTCGTTCCAATCACTAACGGCTCGCCTGATGGGCCTTCGCCTTCAGCATCCGAAGACGGTGCCGAGCACCCAGAAAAAACCACAACTGCCGCGAGAGCCAGGCCAATAATGAGGGGTTTCCGTCGCTGAAACATGAATATCTCCTTTGATATCGTGAACCAATCGTGAGGCGTAGGCTCAACTTCGTCCTATTATGTCTACAAAAGACAATAGACGCAATCAACTTGCAGCGAACTTCGTTGCCAACGTCGAGATAGGTTTACTACATGAGTGACAACAGCATCCATCAGGAGAGTCTTGTAAGCAGTGCTGCGAGTGCTATCCGAAGAATTCTGCTCAGCGGAAAACTGGAGATGGGAAGCAAGGTCGCCGAGGAATCTTTGGCCGCACAACTTGGGATATCTCGTCCCCCACTCCGAGAGGCGTTGCGGCTCATACATGGCGAAGGACTCTTGGAACACACCCCTCGTCGCGGATACAACGTTCCAGTCGTTACGCAGAAATCAATTAGAGAGATTCTTGATCTTCGAGAAGCACTTGAGCTCCATGCTCTTTCAGTAATCTCTCATCCCGACGCCACGTTGAATCTCGCTAACCTCGAAACGGTGCTCTCCAGAATGAAAGAGCACGCGAACGTCGGGGATTCACTCGAAGTAATTTCATCCATCACGGATTTTCACACCGAGGTCATCAACCTCGCAGGTAATTCAAGACTCTCGACTTATTACCGGCAGCTACTGCTTCAACTGCAACTCTGGTTAGCAACGAGTGCCTCTCGGGAAGATTCGAGTTCGAATGTTCAAGAGATGTATGAACAGCACGTCGAACTCCACATGTTGATTGTCGAGCAACGCTGGGATGAAGCCAAGTCAGCATTCGTGGCCCATGGGACGCTCGAATCCCTGCAAGGCTCGGCGATTCGGATAAACGTCAGTCTCTAAGAAATGAGTACTTGGACCCGGCCCAAACCAGCTAATATCAGCTGCATAGACTGCCAAACAATGTGAAATAGGACGCTCACTTGCCGATCAACACTTCTCTTCAGATTCGCCCGGTCACCGCTTCAGATGAGGCGAACTGGAAGCAGCTCTTTCGCGGGTACCGCGAGTTCTACAAGCTCCCAGAGTCCGAAGAAGTGGTAGAACGAGTATGGGGCTGGATTATCGACCCAGCCCACGAGTGCGAGGCCTTGGTAGCGGAACATGACGGCAGGATCATCGCGTTCGGTGATTACCGTCGCTTCTCACGCCCATCAACCGGCACCGTAGGTATCTGGCTCGACGATTTGTTCACAGACCCGACCTCACGCGGCACGGGTGCGGGCCGAGCAATCATCACCCGGCTCACCGAGATCGCCCGGGCCGAGGGGCGTTCAGTCGTGCGTTGGATCACGGCTGACGACAATCTCCAGGCCCAGGCGCTCTACGATCAGGTTGCGAGCCGCACGCACTGGGTGACGTACGACGCAGCGCCCGCTACAGCCAGCGAGTAACCGGGCTATTCCTCGTCGTCGGAGTCGTCGTCATCGTCATCGTCGTCGTCGTCGTCGTCAGAATCTTCTTCGTCAAAGTCGTCTTCGGAGTCTTCGTCAGAATCCTCGTCAGAATCTTCGTCGACATCAACGCCGTCGATCTCATCGTCGAAGTCAGAGTAGTCGTTCTCCATGACATCCTCGTCGGGATCAGCATCATCTTCGTCAGCAAGCTCTGCGGCCGCACGCTCTGCTGCCGCTTTCTCTTCCTCGGTCTGACGAGCCTGGGCCTCCCGAAAGCGCGCCAGGCGCTCCGACCAGGGCACCCACTCCGGTGCGAGAACTGCCCCGTCACCCGGAAGCAATTCGACCTCGAGCACTGTGACCGGCAGATCATCGCTCACCCGAGCAAGCGCTGCAGCCCAACGCCACCCCGGGTACGCCGGTAGGCGGCACTCAAAGTACAGGGTCACGGTCTGCGCATCGTGGATCTCGTGCCCATCGTCATCACCTATCGTCTGAGGCTCGGTGATTTCGGCGAGCGCCTCACGCGCGAGGTCTCTGGAGTTCAGTAGGACCGGATCCACCCGCTCAGACATCGAAATCATCTGCCACGTGCCGCAGCATGGTCGCGACCTTGCGCGATGCCTGGCGCTCTGGATACTGGCCAGCCTTGAGCTTGCCACCGACACTGTCAAGCAACTTCACAAGATCTTCGATGATGAGCGCCATCTCGTCAGCCGACTTGCGGTTCCGCTTGGCAAGCCGCGGGGTGTCGAGCACTCGAACCGACAGCGCCTGCGGGCCGCGACGCCCCTCTGCAACGCTGTATTCCACGCGGGTGCCCGTGCTCACCTCGGCATCGGCGGGAAGTACGGAGGCGTGCAGGTACACCTGCTGACCGTCATCACCCTGGATGAAGCCGAAGCCCTTGCCCTCGTCGTAGAACCTGACCTTGCCGTTCGGCATGTCTCGCCCTTTCCTTGGAATTCACACGGGATCAAGCGGCCTCCTGCCGCGTCTCCCGGCGCAACTCGTGTGTCGCGCATACCCCAGCATTCTATCGGCCCAGATGCTGCCCAAACCGTGCACCGACACACTCAGGGCCGTGAGGGGTAAACTTGTAACGATGAGCACTGAAGATCACAGCACCCCGTCACGGTTCGAGCGCGTCTTGGCCTACGTGACGATCACGATCATTGTCGTTGCCCTCGGCTCGTACTTCGCGACACTCATAGTGGGAATGAACGATCGCGAGGCGGTCGCCGAGGGCCTCTGGGCGATTGTCTTCGGCATCTCGCTCTACGCGTTGCCCGTCGGTTTTGTGCTGCTCATCCTGCTCCTCATTCTTGCGCAGCGCAGGCGCAGCCGAGACGCGCGCCAGGGAAACAGCTGACCTGGTCCGCATATGAGCGGCACGCTCCCCCTCTCCTCATACATCGCCTCGCTCGATCGAGCGGGCTTGCTGGAGCTTGTCTCGTCGCGCCGCATCGCTTCACCGCAGTCGGTGAACGACTCACTCGACCTCGCTCAGGAGCTACTCAAACCAGACTCGATTGCCCAGGCGCTCACCGAACTCACGCGTGACGAGCTTGGGGTGCTCGCACGCAACTCCGGCCTGACAGCGACCACGAACGATCCGAGCGGTCTTCAAAGGCCTCAGCACGAGGTCGAGACGCTCGTTGCGCAGGGACTCGTCTCAGCAGATGCAACACCGTTCTCCGAAGTGGTAGTGGTGTTCCGCGCCGTCACCGATGGCAAGATCTCGCCGAGTGAGCTCATGGATCCACACCCCGAAACGGTCGAACCGCACGACGAGGCAGCCCGACCAGAGGTGTCTGGGTGGTTCGCGCAGGCCCTCACCGCCTCGGCTCAGGTCGCATGGCTGCTCCGCGACCTCGCACGCACCCCCGCCAAACTCAACCGCAATGGTGAGGTCGCCGCAGCGTGGATCAAAGGTACCGAAGAGCGCCTCTCGATTCCGCGCGCGGCCGAACTCATCGAGCTCGTGCGCGGTGCCGGGCTCGCTGGACCCGCGGGTCACGGCTTCGTGGCGATGGCAGACGCTTGGCTTGTCTCCGATCACGACGCCAGGTGGATCGCGCTCGCACGCTCCGCAGTTGCACAGATGCCAGGGCGACTGCTCGACATGCTGGGCACCTCTGAAGCGACGGTCGGCCAGAACATCACCCCGGCACTCACTGAGTTTCCGCACCGGTTCCCCCTGGCAGCCGAGACGACCCTCGCGAAGGTCAAAGACGCAGCTTCACTCTGGGAGCGTCTCGGAATCACCGTGCACGGCCACCTGAGCGCGGGCGGGGCTCACGCGCTCCGGTGGCCTCGAGCGTCCGAATCCGCAGCGCCGCTCCCTGACTTTGGCTTTCCAGCCCGCACCCCGGGCATTTACATCCAGCCCGACTTAAGCGTCGTTGTTCCCGGACCGCTCACCGCCTCCAACGAGGCGGCGCTCGCCGCGATTACACTGCCCGAGCAGCTCGGTGTCGCGTCGACATTGCGCATCACCGAGGGTTCACTCGGTGAAGCCATCGATCGCGGGTTCGAGGCCCCTGCAATCCGCGACATGCTCACGGCGTTGACCGTCTCGGGCATTCCGCAACCGCTCGACTACCTCATCACCGCGCTCGGCGAACGCGCAGGCAGCGTCATTGTCACTGCAAACTTCAGTGAGCACGGTCGCAGTCGCGTAGATTTTGCGAGCACGGCGCTACGCAACTCAATCTTGGTGGATCGCCGGCTTGCTCACCTGCAACTCACCGAACCGTCGGGGCGACTGCTCACCGAAACGACCATACCTCCGCTCTACTCGCGGCTTCGCGCAGACCATGTGCTCGCAGCGCTGCTCGACGCCCGGTACCCGGCGAAGACCGAAACACAGGGGGTCGACGATGATACACGCCCCATCATGTTGCCGCGCGAGCAGGAGACGGGCGGAGCCGATCCGTTCGAGACTCTTGTCGATCGCGTGCTCACGTCAACTGCCGAGAGCCCGAGCGATATCAGTAGGCAGATCACCCTGGCGATTCGCGACAGGAGCTCGATTCGCGTCACGGTCGAGATGCGCGGAGAGGTGCGCGACTTTTCGATCGTGCCAATTTCGCTCGCGTCGGGCCGCATGCGCGCCCTCGATGAAGCGGCGGGGGTCGAGCGCACACTTCCGCTAGAAGCGATAACCGCGGTCGCGCAGCTCATCTGACCTGCGCAGTTCGCAACAACCGCGTAAAATGGACAGTTATGACTCTTGGCCCACTCATTGTGCAGAGCGACCACACCGTGCTGCTCGAGGTCGCGCACCCCGATGCCGAAGACGCGCGGCACGAACTCGCGGTATTCGCCGAGCTCGAGCGCGCACCAGAGCACATCCACACGTACCGCGTGACGCGACTGGGCCTCTGGAACGCACGGGCAGCGGGGCACACCTCGGAGGAGATCCTCGAGACACTGAATCGCTTCGCGAAGTTTCCGGTGCCTGGCGGAGTCGCCGCCGAAATCACTGACACGATGCGACGCTACGGTCGGCTCACCATCGAGCGCACCGAAGACGGCGACCTCATGCTCCACTCTGACGATGCAGCAATTCTGCGCGAGGTCTCTTCTGCGAAGAAGGTCGCGCCGCTGCTCGGCAACAAGATCGACGACTTCAGCATTCCTGTCGAAGCGTGGGCGCGCGGCGAGCTCAAGCAGCAACTCGTGGCACGCGGCTGGCCGGCCGAGGATCTTGCCGGATACACGCCGGGTGAACCCTACGGGATCGAACTCGACGAGCGGGACTGGAGCCTACGCGACTACCAGCACAAGGCCGTCGAGGCGTTTCAACGCGGTGGATCGGGGGTCATCGTTCTCCCCTGCGGTGCCGGAAAGACCCTCGTGGGCGCGGCTGCGATGGCCGCCGTGGGCGCGAAGACACTCATTCTCGTCACGAACGCAGTGTCAGCTCGCCAATGGCGCGACGAACTCCTGCGGCGCACCAACCTCACCGAAGACGAAATCGGCGAATACTCGGGTCAAGTGAAAGAGGTCAGGCCCGTCACCATCGCGACATACCAAATTCTTACGAGCAAACGAAAGGGCGAGTACGCGCACCTGTCGCTCCTCGACGCACAGGACTGGGGCGTCATCGTCTACGACGAGGTGCATCTCTTGCCAGCGCCCGTGTTCAAGCTCACAGCTGATCTGCAAGCGCGGCGCCGCTTAGGGCTCACCGCGACACTCGTGCGCGAGGATGGGCGAGAAGGCGACGTATTCAGCCTCATTGGTCCCAAGCGATACGACGCCGCGTGGAAAGATATCGAGGCCCAAGGATTCATTGCGCCAGCCGCATGCTTTGAGATCCGCATCGACCTGCCCGAATCAGAGCGACTCGAGTACGCCGTCGCTGAGGACCAGGATCGATACCGCATCGCCTCATCGACCCCGCAGAAAGAGCGCATCGCGAAAGAGATCCTTGACCGCCATCCCGGCGAGAGCACCCTTGTCATCGGGCAGTACATCGACCAGCTCGAGTCAATGGCCGAGGCGCTCGATGCGCCGCTCATCACCGGGCAGACCCCGGTGAACGAGCGGGAGGAGCTCTTCCAGGCATTCCGCGTAGGTGACGTGAAGACGCTCGTCGTCTCGAAAGTCGCGAACTTCTCGGTGGATCTCCCAGACGCCTCGGTCGCCATTCAGATTTCTGGCTCATTCGGCTCGCGCCAGGAAGAGGCGCAGCGTCTCGGTCGCCTGCTCAGGCCGAAGGCAGACGGGGTGACAGCGTCGTTCTACACCCTCATTGCTCGCGACACAGTGGATCAGGATTTTGCGCAAAACCGCCAGCGATTCCTCGCCGAGCAAGGGTATGCGTACACGATTATGAACGCTGCGGATCTGCCCGATTTGGTCGGCCCATAGCCCACACGTAGGTGCCGAGCACCACTACGGAGCTACCAATACCGATCGCCCACCACGGGATACCTGGGATATCAGGAGCGATGCCCGCCTTCGCAATATCGGCAAGCGGCGTCGGCAGCACGCGCTCCGCGGTCACGAGTATGCGGTGCGAATTGATGCCGAGCGGCGTGCAGGTCACGAGAGTCACGAGATCATTGTCGTACCTCGGGTAGAGCGCCTCGGTATTGTCAGGCTCGACCACCTTGGTTTCGAAGACACGGTAGGTGAGCACATCGCCAAACACTTCGATCTGAAACTCATCGCCGACCTTCAGCTTGTCGAGGTCATTGAAGAGTGTGGCCTCAGCAAGTCCCCGGTGTGCGGTGAGCACTGAGTGTTGCGAGAGCCCACCGACGGGAAGCGAGGTTCCCTGCAGGTGCCCCACCCCCGTTGCGAGCGTGGCATCGGAGGTGCCGTGATAGATCGGGAGATCCACACCTATGGCAGGGATTCGGAGGCGACCCATTGCCCCCGAAGCGTCACCCATGAGGAGTGAGTTGTATTCCGGGTCGGTCGCCCCGACCCCGTCAGATGTCGGTTTTCGAGTGTTGGCGGCGAGCGTTGCGCCCGAGATGAGCCCTTCGTTGTAGGCGCGGGCTGCGTCGAGCTCTTGCCGCATGGAGTCCAAACCGCTCGACGTTGTGGTCTGTTGTAGACCAACGACGACTTTTGACTGGTCGTACTGCGAGAGCCACGCGGCGGTTGCGGGGTACATGAATATCAGAACACCGACGAAGGCAAGCACCGCGATTGCGAGTGCTCCCTTCGACAGGTGCCAACGCAAGGGCCCCTCTGCCAACAGCGCTTCCTGCGTCAGATGCTCACTGACGCTGCCTGAAGCCGGAGCGCTTATACGGGGTGCGCTCATTTCGACTCCTTCACTGGGGGAAGTAGCGTCAGCAGTGATACCGACGGGTTCACGTGCTGACAGAGGGGCGGGGATGAGGCCGGGGTAAGGGGGCCCCGGCCTCGGTGCGTCACCTGGTCGTCGGGTGTTCCCGACGGCGACGTGACACGATGAGTGCAGCACCGGTTGCGGTGAGCAAGAGCGCAAGGCCGCCGGCCATGAATGCCGCCGTGCCGGCTGAGCCGGTGAGTGGCAGGTTCGGCGTCGTGCGCGGTGGGTTGTGGATCGTCTTCTCTACGATGCCAGTACCTGCGGCGTTGAGCGTCACCGGGGTCTGACCGTTACCGACAATGCTGTGACCCGTGGGCGCCTGCGTCTCAATGAGGCAGACTGCCATCGTCGTGGTGGTTCCGTTTCCGAGCCAGATGTGCGGGAAGGTGACGGTACCATCGGTGCCGGTTTCAGCCTGGCCAAGAAGCGTGCCGCCGGTGCAAGCGGTCCGGAGATCGAACTTCGCGCCCGCAAGTGTTGCTTCTGTGCCAGTCTCTTTCTTGATGACCTTCACTGCGCCCCAGTTGCTTTGCACTGTATTCGTCGGCACACTGTTGCCTTCGAGGTTGCGGTACGCGGTGTTCGGAATCTCGCCTGTGGCACTTGCTGCCACTGTCGTGGTGAGCTTGATCTCGTAGGTGTCACCAGTCACCAGGTTGGCCTGGGGGATCGTCCACGTCACAAGCTGACCGACAACGGTTGGGGTTGCCGCAGCCGCAGCGCCGCCATTCTTCGCGATCGTCGAACTCACGTAGGTGAGTCGGTTGTCGAGAGTATCGGTGATGGTCATGTTGCCGCTGTATGTCTGCCCGGAAGCCGGCCTCGGAACGTTCACTCTGATCGTCCACACCACCGTGTCGCCGGTTGGATCCGCCACTTCCTTAATCTTCACATCAGGAAGCTTGTTTTTGGGGTACACGTGCACGTTGTAGTTCCACGAGCTCTGATCTGCAGAGCGGTGCGGAACACTTACGAAGAACGCGCCGGCCATGTCTCCTGCGTTGATGACCGGGTTCGGCTCTTCCTTCACCATGTAGAGCCCGAGCGGGAGACCACTGAACGTGAGCAGCCCAGTCGCATCGGTCTCGTGTGCCGCTGGTGTCATATCGACAAGCGTGTATCCACCGCTCGTAGCTTGAGCCTCCGTCGTTGGGAGGTCATCGCGCCAATCGTCCGGATCCGAGAAGTCGAGAGGATCACCGTTGTACGCGACCCGGTACAGGCTGAACGGAATATCTCCAATGCCTGAACCGAGTGCCGCCTTTGCGCCAGGATCGGTGATTTCGAAGCCGGTTCCGGCGGCGCCCGGGTTGCTCGAGTGCTTGTGCACGATGATCGATCCGCCACCCTGAGGAGCGGCAATATCACCCGGGCTCGCAGTGGCCACGGAGGTCCCTAGTGCTATGACTCCGGTCAGCGCGAGCGCCGCCGTTCCGATGACGGAAAGGGTGCGTTGCACGATTCCCCTCCGCGGTTGTTGTTCCATGATGGTGTTCCTTTCTGAGCGGCGCGTCGTTGCGCGCCCGGCTGTGGATGTATTCATTGGCGTTCTGTGTCGTGTTCTCATCGACTTACCCCCGTTTGCCGGTTTCTGCGCCACCAGATGATGGTGCCGAGCGCTGCGGCGAGCGCAGCGACGCTGAGTCCAATTCCGCCGAACATGGAGCCAGCGAGGCCACCCGTGAGAGGAACTTGGATCGATGGGGCGAGCTTGTTCACGAATCGGAACATTGCCTCTTGCCCAAGGCCAACCGCAATGGCGGCTTCTGGGTCGGCTACGACGCTCCAGCTTGTGCACACCCCACCAGATACTGCATCACATCGCTCGAGGTGATCGAAGAGGTACGCAAGGCTGGTTCCAGGTACCGCAAACTCTTCGGAAAGCGTGTAGGTCGCATCTGCTGACACCTCGACTGTGTTGCTTGTCGATTTTGCTGCAGCTCCCGGAACCGGGGTGACGCTCGAGTCACCTGTGTTGGTGATTGTGAGGTTCCAATCTGACGGAACACCGGTCCCGCCTCCCTCGACCTTCTTCAGGACTACGAGCGTCGTCGTGCATATCACCACGTTGGTGATCTCGTAGACGTTGTGTCCGTCGTCGAGCGTCGCTGCATAGCCTGTCGTGGGAAGTGGAATGTTGACAGAGCCATTCGCCCAGGTCACCGTCTCCGTCTGCAACTCGCAGCCGGGGAGACCCTGAATTGCCGTCGATTCATCGATGGTCATCACATCACCGTCATCGAGGCCCGAGATGGTCTCACCCCACGATTCGGTGTGGGCGGTCCCCGCTGGCGCTGGGCCCGTCACACTCAACGCCGCAGTGATACCGGTCGGTAGAGATCCTGGGCCTGGCATATCTGAGTCATATACGACTCCCCCAAGGCTGTCCTTCACAATCCAGTGTTTGGTGACCACCATTGAGGCCGGTCGTTGCAACTCGCGGTTCACAATCGTGCAAGTGACGTCTCCGCCAAGTGGCACATCAACCGTCACTGGGTCATTGCCGCCTCCCGCTGTCGCGAGCCCAGAACCGCGGTTTGTGCATACCCAGTTCGTTTTGAGTTCGAACCCTGTGCGCTGCTCTTCGGTCAGTGCGTAGGTTCCAGTAGCAACCGGCTGATCAGTGATCGTCCCGCTCTCCATCGTTCCGGTGACGGTCTGAGTGCTTCCGGTCGCCGTCAGCGTCCATTCCTCAGCAACCGATTCATCGTACGGAGTGTCAACTTCTTTGATGAGCGTGAGCGACGTCTCGCAGGTCACCGTGTTCGTCACTTCGAAGACGTTTGCTCCCAGTTTGAGCGTCGGGCTCGTGTAGGAGGCTGCTCCGAGGATGCTGGCGTTCGGTTGCGTAGCCGGGTCAGTACCCAGCTTTTGCGAGGTGATCGCAGCAGATGTGAGGGAGCATCCCGGAAGCGTCACGATGCTCTGAGCCGGAGACTTCGCGGTTTCATCGATCCGCACCGTGTGACTCGTGGTGTAGCCGGTACGAGGAACGCCCCAGTCCTGGTTCGACAGCGTCGTGGTGCCCGGGTTTGAAATCTGCAACTGCGCAGCCATTCCGTTAGGAAGCGTGTCGTCGCCCGGTTGGGCCGGTTCGTGCACTGTCAGCAGAGCCGCCCCTTCGGAGTCCTGAATCACCCATTTCTTCGCGACCACCACGTTTGTGGGGATGCGCTTGTTCACCACTGTGCACACCACGCGATCACCGGATTCCAGCCCTGCGAGCGTGAAGGTCGCGCTGTTCGCGATGCCCGTCATAGTGTCGCCGCCGTTCGTGCAGCTGACACTGTCGAACTCGTATTCACCAGAAGTTGCCGGTTCGGAGATCGTGAGATCTGCAGTATCGGATTGATTATCGAACTTGATAGCCCACGGGTTCGGGAGCAGGCCTGAGGAGTTCGTCGTCTGCGCTCCAGACGGACTCATGGTTCCGTCGCCAGATTTTGTGGGCGTGAACGTCCATCCAGAACCATTCGTCAGGGTTGTTCCATTGAGCAATTTCTTCTGTACCTGCACGGTTGCCTCACAGGTGAGGTTGCTCGCGAGCACTTCCAGCTGATTAGACACCGTGCTCCAACTCGAAGTTATGGCATAGTCAGCGTTTGCGATATTTGTAGATCCCCCTGCTGTCCATGGTATTGACCCGGTCACAGCTCGGAGGTTCTGCGGCATACTGCTGTTGATGTAGGCCCCGACCCCAAATGCGAGCACTTGCGTGCCCTCGGACTTCAGTTGGTTCGCTGAAAGGATCGACTCTTCGAGGCGTCGCAGGTCGGTCCAAGCATCGCTCCCACCGGGAGTCGCCGGGCTGCCGTAGCGCGTCGGGTTTCCGTCAGTAAGCACCACGACCATGTCGTAGTCGTTGTTCGCAACCTGCGCGAATCCTCGATCCCAGTTCGTGTACTGGGTTCCGCTCACGCTCATATTGCTCAGCGTGTTGTTGATCGAACCGAGGTTGGTAGACGTAACAACCGTCGGCGCGATGAGCGTACCGTTTGCGTTTGTTCCGAACGTGTACACCCCGAGCGTCACGCCCTTGTTCGCGAACGCGGTTGCAAAGGCCTGAGACGCGGTCCGAGCACCGTTCAGTCCCGTGTTGCTGTCTGTAGTCATCGAGGTCGACAGGTCGACAAGCAGCGCTACTTTGAGGCCTACGTTACATGTAGGCACGTAGCGAGGGTTTCCCAGGGTGGCTGCCAACGCAGTGGTTGAGTGCTGCCAGCGATCGGACGTTGAGGTTGTAAGGTTCAACGGAAGCGTGGGATTGCCAACCCGCGAGTTGTTGGGCATCGACACTCCTGTACCGGGAACCTGATAGGTCTGATTGGCCTGGACCGTCACAGTTCGGAAGGCGTACGGCGTCACTGCGAACCTTCCGCTTCCGCTTTCAGTGTTGTTGCCTGTCACCAAGTAGTCACTGAGGAACGAGGCGGTGCCACCGCCCGATGGAACCACCCAGTACTGGGTGTTTATTCGGTTGCTCGGCACTTTGAAGGAGCAGTCGCCGTCGGCATCAGTGATGCATGTGGCCCAAGCCTCATTCACCGCCGATGCGTTGTAGGTGGAATAGCTGGAGCCACCGGAGCCGCCATTGGAGTTAGCGTGCAGCCTCAGCTGGATCCCTGCCGTGCTGGCAACGCCTTGTGTCCCTGCGCGCAATGTGCGGAGATTCACGTTGATCACCGCGCCGCCAGAGTCCGGTGCCGGAACGCTGAGAATACCAATGCTGCGCTCTGGGGCAAGTATCACTTCGGTGACAGGCTCTTCTGCTGAGGCATTGACCGAGAGCGTCTCCCACTCGGCCTCGTCCTCCAGCGCAAACCCTGCCGGGGCTTCATAGGCGCGCACTCGGTAGGTTTCGCTTGCTCGAACGTCTGCGGATCTCGTCTGGTCGAAGTCATCAACGAGCGTCTTGACGAGGAACGCACCGGGCTCCGGATCGAGGTCAAGCCCCGCATATCCTGTCTCACCAATGTTGTCGACGACCGTTGCCGAGAGCCCGTCAGCCCACTGCGAATCCTTCCCGTCATCCTTGACGGAATCATTACGCGGGCCCTGCACTGTGAACGTTGTTGGTGACACGGTGATACCGTCCGCATTCACAACTGTCCATCTGAGGTACGGCGGAAGTGGATCGGCTTCTTCATTCGCTGCGGACTCGTCCGCTTCGGTTTCAAGACTTTGAACCGAGAGACCTGATTCCGTCTGAGCTTCAGTCGATCCAGTTGCCTGAGGCTCAGCGGGAGTCGGTGCAGGCTTCGGCTGTGGCGCTGGCTCCGGCGCTGGAGCAGGTGGAGGCACCACCTCAGGAGCAGGCGCAGGAGCGGGCGCAGGTTCAGGCGCAGGAGCTGGCTCAGGCGCCGATGCCGGAGCCGCTTGCTCTGCGGTTGCCGAGCTGGCCTGTCCATCTACCACTGCATCGTCGGCCATTGCCGGCGTTGCTCCCATGAGCGCTATTGCAAAGGTCGACGCAATCGCAAGCAATCGGCGAACTGTTCGCCCCCGATGCGCTCGATTGTCTGTGTCAATTTCGTGCATTGGGGTGTTCCGTTGAACCTTCCCCCGGCGTTCAAACGCCCTCCAAATCGCCATGATGGCCTCACTCCCCTGTGATCTGTTCGCAACGCTAGAAGGAGCTGATCGGGAAGGGATCCGGGAGAAGTACGTATTTATTTTTTGCGTACTCTGTGGGAAAAGACGTGACAACCTATGGCAAATACATGAGGTGTGCTGCTCTTTACCATGTAGTGGCCGAACTTCCGGAGTAAATCGCCGGTGAATGTTGTAAGAAACTCCCAGAAAACCTAATTTCGATCGCTCAGGGAAAATTACGTATCTTTTACGCAACTAGTGTGTATTAATTACGTACCTCTTGTAACTTGCCTGTTTTAGGCGCATGCTTACGACGGGGGTAACTGAAAATGGAAACGATTTGGGGGGATTCGGCGACGCTGAATCACCGAGACACACGGTTAGAGCCGCACGATTTCTTCGTGCAGGCCACGAGCGACCGAGTACCGCGCGTGGCCTCCGCGCTTCAGGCAGATGGATCCTGTGTCGTGCTCATCGGCGAGCTCGGCAGCGGAAAGTCATTCTTCGCCCAGGCGGCGGTCTCCTCGCTCGCCAAGTCAACGACGACTCCCGTCGAGCGCATCGTCTTGGAAAGATTCGCCGATCTCGATGACCCCGTGCAGGGCATCGACTCGCAGAACCCTCGCCACGAAAGCGAGCGCATCAACGCTGCACTTGCCGAAAGGTACGGATCCGCAACCCTTGTCGTTATCGCGATGAACATCGATAAGTATTCTCCGTACGATGCGACTGTGCTCGAACACCTCGTACGTATTGGCGACCTGCGTTTTGTGTGCACTGCGCAGGAGCTGACAGGGGCGGCCGATCGGCTCGCAAGAAACCCAGACGTGCAGCAATTCGGCGTTGCCCCGCTCTCACTCACCGAAGCGAACGAGATGATCGCGGGGCTCCTCGGAGTGGGTCAAATCACCGATGAAACCCTCAGCCGATGGCACGCGACAACCCGAGGAAACGCCCACGCACTCGTGACACTCGCTCTGGGGGCCGAACGGCGCGGTGCCGTTCGGCGTGCGGATCAGTTCGCGTGGGTTGAGCCGCAAGACGACACCCCGTCTCCAGACTTTGTCACGAACCTCGGCGACCTGTCATCGACCGAGTATGCAAACCTCGAACTCGTTTCGTACGCGAAGACCATCATGGAACCGCAACTGCTGCGAATGCTCAATTCTGACGCGGTGACATCACTCATCGAACGTCAAATTCTCGCCGTTCAGACCGACAACCGCGGCAACTCGGTGCTCACCACACGCCTCCCTGTGACAGGGGATGCGGTGCGTGCACGAATCTCTCCGGTGCGCCGCACACAGCTCGCTTCACTGTGTTTCGAAGCGCTGAATTCCGAGGATCTCTCAACCACACTGATTAACACCGGCAGATCCCGCCTCGTGAGGTTTGGCCTTGAGAGCGGCGAACCCGTGCCTGCCGACTGGGCCTGGCAAGCCATGCACGAACTCGCGCACTCAGAAGACCTGAGGTTCTCGCTGACACTCGCACTCGCCGCGATCCAGCACGATGACCCCGGGCGAGCGGCCGAAGCCACTTTACGCGCGTGCGAAATCGCGCACTTTCTCGGAGACCGCGTCTCGTTGCGAACTGCGACCGAAATGCTGACACACCTTCTCGCTTCCGAAACGAAGTTGGCACGCCTCACGGCAGGCTCGCAGCTTGAGCTTCAGCTCACTGCCGCCTACCTGGGGGCGATGAATCGCGGAGACATCGCGGGGTCGCTCGACAGGCTCGACGAGGCAGAAGAGCGTTCGCGAAGGTCAGGCAGCGATACTTCGTACGTAGTCCACGCCCATCGAATGCGCTTGCACACCATGAGTGGCAATTTTAGAGCCGCGTACGAGGCGCGTGGATCGAGAGCGATCAGTCAGAATCTCGAAACGGAGTTGCTCTCGCTCCCCGCGAGAACGTTTGAGGCCTTCATCCTGATACAGCGCGGCTCGTTCAAGAAAGCGTTGGAGATCGCCTCTACCGCGAGAGAACTCGCATTGCTTCACGGCATTCCGGCGACTGCCTCAGGTGGGCTTGGAAGCTTTGCGATGTTCCTCTCGCACTGGGCCCGAGGCACGACCGGGGCAGCAAAGCGCATACTCACATCGCTGCCGAGCGAACGGCCTGACTTGATTATGGCGAGGTCGCATTCCGGAACGATCGACCTCGCGGTTGCACTCGTATCGATTCAGGATGGACGTTGGTCTGAGGCGGCGACGCTCACCGAGCGCACGCTCCAAGAGCTCAAGAACAACGATCCATTCGGACTCACCGAACTCGCACAGGCGATGCTCGCACTTTCAAAGGCGGTACTCGGCGACACGGCTGGTGCGCGCGAGGCACTCGCCGACGTCGAACGCGAGACGCCGGGGCTTTCGCTCGCACTCCGCGGCTTCGTTCACATCATTACGCTTCGCGCACTGCACTGGCTTCGGGATACCTCACTTATTGAGCGGGCCGTCGATGTCGCCACGTGGGCTCGCCAAGAGGACCTCGCACTCATAGAGCTTGAGGCCCTCGATATTGCGGCCCACGAGCTCTCGAAACCCGATCCCACACTTCTGCAGCGCGCGAAGACGCTGTCGACACGAATCGATTCGCCCATCGGTGAGGCACTGCTTGCGCACATACGGACGCTCACGCAGTCTGACGCAGATGAGGGAAGTCACGCGGGCATCGAGCCGGAAGAGCGCCTGCTTTCCGAGCTCGGCGTTTGGCTCCCACTGCCGCCGACGAGCCAGCTCACCGGTCGCGAGCGCGAGATTGCGCTCTTCACGTCGCTCGGGTACTCGTCGAAGCACGTCGCTGAGCGTCTGCACCTGTCGGCCCGTACAATCGAGACTCACCTTGCCCACGTGTACGGCAAGCTCGGTTTGAATGGGCGCGAAGCGTTACGCGAGTGGTTCTCCACACAGCGCGAACGTCTGACCTGATACTCAAGACGCACCCAGAAACTTCCAGCAAGTTCATAGCAAATTATCAGAGACTGTGAGCATGAATACTCAGCGAAAAGGACCAAGAATCCTCATCGTCGATGACGAGCCGAACATTCGCGAGCTCCTCACCACGAGCCTGCGCTTCGCAGGTTTCGGCGTTCGTGCTGTGGCAAACGGTGCGCAAACTATCTCTGCGGTACTCGAGGAGGAGCCTGATCTCATCATCCTCGACGTCATGCTCCCCGATATGAACGGGTTCAGCGTCACGAAGCGGCTTCGCTCAGCGGGCTACACGGCACCGATCATCTTCCTCACCGCGAAAGACGATACCGAGGACAAAATCGAGGGCTTGAACGTTGGCGGCGACGATTACGTCACCAAACCCTTCAGCCTTGACGAGATCATCGCACGCATCAATGCCGTGCTGCGTCGCACCATTCAAGAGGACGAGGAGTCAATGCTTGAGGTCGGCCCGATCGCGCTCGACCAGGATACTCATGAGGTGTCGGTTGCCGGAACCTCGGTCGAACTCTCCCCGACTGAGTTCAAGCTCCTCCGCTACCTCATGCAGAACGCCAACCGCGTGCTCTCGAAGTCGCAAATACTTGACCATGTGTGGGAATACGACTTCAACGGCGACGCGGGCATCGTAGAGTCTTACATCTCATACTTGCGGCGCAAGCTCGACCCGCTCACCGAAGAATCGCTCATTCAAACGAAGCGCGGGTTCGGCTATATGCTCAAGGCTGACCTAGGCCAGTGACCCAAAAGAATGACATCAGCGACCGGTGGTCAGACGTATCACTTCGTACGAAGATCACCATCGTCACGGTGTTCATCCTGTTCCTCGGGCTCATTGTCGCGGGCGTCGGAACGTTCTCGGTGCTACGCCCGATGCTCATCAACCAGCAGAATGCGGCGCTGCTCCAACTGCGCAACGACCCTATGCGGGTGCTTGGTCTCGACGACGGTAGTAGGCTCACGCAAGACGATGTCATTGCGGCGAACAGTCAGTACTACGTCGCAATGCTCGACAGTAATGGCAACGTAAAGTTCGATAACGCGCGCGACAGAAGCGCATCCACGCTTCCTAGCATTCCCCCGTCGACCATCACACTCGAATGGGTGCGTGAGAACCAGAACTCGTTTGTCGCACTGCGCAGCCCGAACGGCGCCCGCTGGCAATCGGTGACGATGCCAATTCTGATCAACGACGTCCCCCAGGGTGTGCTCCTCATTGCCGAATCCACGGCGCGCATCAATCAGATGGTCGCGCAGTACGTAATCGTGTTCACCGGTTTCGGAATTGCGGTGATCCTGCTCGGTGCGGCGCTCACACGTATCCTCATCACAACCACGCTGCTCCCGCTCGCTGAAGTCGAGAAGACGGCTCTCGAAATCTCACGCGGTGATTTCTCCAAACGCATCATGGTGGCAAGCCCGCACACCGAGGTCGGACACCTGGGCGAATCGCTCAACGTCATGCTCGATCGGCTCGATGGGTCGATTGAGGATCGCGAGCGCACCATCACCCAGATGCGTCGATTCGTTGGCGACGCCGGTCACGAGTTGCGCACACCACTTGTCTCCGTACGCGGATACGCCGAGCTCTACCGCATGGGCGCGCTTCAGGAGGAAGAGCAGGTCGGGCAAGCAATGGGTCGCATTGAGAAAGAGGCGATCCGCATGACCTCACTCGTCGAAGATCTCTTGGCGCTCGCCCGCCTCGATGAGCGTCGCCCCCTCGAGCTTGCACCGCTCTCGCTCAATCAGCTCGCAAACGATGCGGCTCTCGATACCCGTGCGGGAGCGCCCGAGCGCGAGGTCACGGTAGTGGCCGACCCCGCAGATCCGCAGGTGCTCGGCGACGAACACAAGGTGCGGCAGCTCATGACGAACCTCATCGGGAACGCGCTGCTGCACACCACAGACGGAAGCCCCATTGAGATCGTGGTGTCGACGCCCCCGCTCGCTGAGGCTGCTCCCGGTGCGCATGCTCCGGTGAAGATGGTCCGTTTCGAGATCGTGGATCACGGCGAGGGGGTACCTGAGCAGTTGCGCGAGAAGATCTTCGGTCGTTTCTGGCGCGCAGACAATTCGCGCAACCGCGAAACCGGTGGATCGGGTCTTGGGCTCGCCATCGTGAAATCGATCGTCGACGCCCACAAGGGCGCCGTGAGCGTTCACGAGACGCCAGGCGGTGGCGCGACCTTCAGAGTCGATTTGCCAGCCGCTTAGTGCCGCTCGGTCCCGCTTAACCCGCGGTGCGTCGGCGACGCAGCACCTGATCGAGGTCTGGCATGCCGTCGCTCGTGTCCCCTACAACGCCGAGTTCGCTCAGGCGGCTTGGTCGCGCTGCGGATGCCGCGGGGGCGACCGGTTTGGCTGGGGTGGCTGGTGTCTGAGTTGCGCCTGATGCCGCTGCCGCTGGCCGAGTTTCGGCGGCTTGAGTCTTTGCCGATGCAGCAGCCTGCTGGTGTGCGCGCGCGGCTTCTCGGCGCACTTCGCGCAACAGCATCGAATCGGTCTGATTCTCGCGCGGTGCGGCAGCCCGTATCTCGCGCGCGCGAGCCATCGCTCGAGCACGCGAGATACGCTCGGCAGCCGCTCGCTGGGCGGTCTGGTGGGCGGTCGCCGAGTCGTTCGACGGGGCTTCAGGTTCGATCTCAGGCAGTGCACTCTGACTCGTAGCTTCAGCGAGCACCTCTTGCTCCGCCGCGATTGGGGCAAGCTTCGCACGGCCTGGAGCGAGGAGTACAAGGGTTCCGAGTCCTGCGGTAAATGCAAGCAGCGACCACAGCAGCACAGCGGGCCCGACCCCTGCAATCATCATTCCGCCACCGAGGAGCGCGCCGACAAGTCCGAACAGACCAAACAGTGCTGCGAGCGAACGCATTCTCCGTACGATCGGCTTGTGCAGCTTCGCTGCCCGGTTCATGGCTACCTGCTTTCTCCGCAATTGCTGCGCGTGAATTTCTGCACGCACCTGTTCAGCCTTGGCTGCCGCAAGCTCGGCATCCCGCTCGGCCTCCTGCCGCTTCTGAGCGGTACGAAGCAAGCGCTCGTGCGCGAGGGCCTCGCGTGCTGTTGCTTCGACTCGAATCTCTTCGGGCAGCTCAGCAGTTTCGGCGAGTACGCGTAACGTTCGCTGAAGCCGCAGCGCGTTTCGCTCAGCGGCATTGAATTCACGCCGACGAAACCATGCTGGCACGAGCACCGCGCCCCAGAGCAGAGCGATGGCAAGAAACATCACTCCGCCGCCGAGACCTCCGCTACCCATGTGGCTAACTGTAACGATTCGGTCGCTCACGCACACCTCCGGCGCGCCGATAAGGCGCGGCTTTCAGTCGTCGAGGCGAGCAAGCATGCTGCCGCGCACCTCTTCACGCGTCACCGCGAAACTCTCGTGATCGCGCCATGCACCATCGATGTGAATGTAGCTCTGACGCCTGCCCTCATACCTGAGCCCGAGCTTCTCAACGACCCGAAGTGAGGCCCGGTTCTCCGGGCGGATACATATCTCGACCCGGTGCAAGCCGATGGTGGAGAATAGGTAATCGATCGCGAGTGCGACCGCAACCGGAGTGATTCCGCGGCCCGCGTACTCCGACGAGATCCAGTACCCGATGCTTCCAGACCAGAGCGCGCCGCGCGAAATGTCTGAGGCGCTGAGCTGCCCTACGACCACGCCGTCATAGGTCATGACGAAGGGCACCCCTCGCCCCTCTTGAAACTGCCCGCGGAGTCGCTTGATGACAGGTTTGAGCGTGACACTTCCCGGGGTTGGATTCAACCCACCCGGATGCGTCGCCTCCCACGGCCCCAGCCACTCCCGGTCGTCGCCGAGCAACTGCTCAAGCGCTTTCGCGTCACGCTTGTGGATGAGGCGGATCCCAACGCGCCCCGAGCCGAGCGAGCTCGGGAGCTCACCATGAGGTGCATCGGTCATGGGGGTGGCCTGTCTCGTCAGCCCGCGCGCAGCTTATCGGCGAACTCGATGATCCACTCACGTATCTCGTCACCGAGCTCATCGTGGTCCACGCCAAGCAGTACGTTGGCCTTGATCCAATCAGCGCGATCACCCGTATCGTATCGACGCCCCTTGAAGATGACGCCGTACACCGGCGCTTCTCCCCGACCGGCTGCGAGCACGTTCAGAGCATCTGTGAGCTGGTACTCGCCACCGCGGCCCGGCTCCAGGTCGTCAATGATGTCGAAGATTTCGGGGCGCAAGACATAGCGGCCGATCACTGCGAGGTTCGATGGGGCCTCTTCGCGGCTCGGCTTTTCGACGAGCGCAGTGATACGCACGACATCTTCGCTGCCGGTCTGCTCGACAGCCGCGCACCCATAGAGGTGGATCGACTCCGGTGGGACCTCCATCAGAGCGACAACGGTCGCCTCGCGTGTGTCGTGAACCTCGACCATGCGTTCGAGCAGCGTGTCGCGCGCGTCGATGAGGTCGTCACCAAGGAGCACGGCGAATGATTCGTTGCCGACATGCTGGCGCGCACGCCCGACCGCATGCCCGAGGCCGAGCGGCTGACCCTGGCGCAAGAAGTGCACCTCTGCGAGCTCACTCGACTCGTGCACTTTGCCGAGCTTGCCCTCGTCGCCCTTGCGCTGCAGCGTGTATTCGAGCTCTGGAACACCGTCGAAATGGTTGACGAGATTGTCTTTGTTGCGACCCGTGATGATGAGCACGTCATCAAGGCCAGCCTTCGCCGCCTCTTCCACAACGTACTGAATGGCCGGCTTATCGACGATGGGAAGCATTTCTTTCGGCATCGCCTTGGTCGCGGGTAAGAAGCGCGTACCGAGTCCTGCTGCCGGAATAACTGCCTTCACAACCCTCGAAGTGGAATCACTCATGGAGTTAACCCTACCGCGGGGTGTGCACATCTTCTGTGTACGCGGGGCCGTACAGTAAAGGCGTGAACGATGATGCGTCTCTAGGCGCCAACACGATACATACTGCGAAGCAGCGGGTGCGCGCAGAGATCAGGCGGGCTCGTGCACTGCGCGGATCGGAGTCCGCCGACGTCAATCATCGATTCACCGAGCACCTGATGGAGATCGCATCTAGGCACCAAGCACGCCGCGTGAGCTGTTACGCAAGCACTGAGCACGAACCAGACACTTCTGGGTTTCTCGCTTGGGCACGCGACAGCGGCGTGGAGGTACTCCTTCCTCGCTCCCTACCTGACGGGAAGCTCGAATGGGTGCTGCACGGGGGCGAGCCGTTACACAGGGGCGCCTTCGGGATCCCGGAGCCTAGCGGTGAAGCGCTGCCCCCAGAGGCCCTCGGATCGTGTGACCTCCTCGTCATTCCGGCCGCGGGGGTTGACACGCGCGGCACTCGGATCGGGTGGGGGCGAGGCTATTTCGATCGGGCGATCGATGCGCTCCGTGAAGCGCATCCTCAAGGTATCGCCCCGGTCTATGCGGTTGTGTTTGAGGATGAGGTTCGTACGTCACTCCCCCGGGAACCTCATGACGCACCGGTCGACGGTGTGGTTACCGAGGTTCGCATTCACAACTTCGGCTAGACTGGGGCATTGTGCCTACCTACGCTTACCGCTGCGCCGATTGTGGGCACAGCTTTGACATCTATCAGTCATTCTCTGACCATGCCCTTACTGTGTGCCCAGAGTGCGAGGGTCAACTTCGCAAGGTGTTCGGATCGCTCGGCGTGAGCTTCAAGGGGTCCGGCTTCTACCGCACTGATTCACAGTCGAGCACTGGCGCTTCATCGGCAGGAGCCGCGGCCGCCGACTCCTCATCAACGACCACGTCATCCTCCTCGTCATCTGCGGCAGCTCCTAGCGCAAGCTAACGCCCGAAGAGTCGCGAGAAGAATCCACCCCGCTCGGCCTTCGCTGCGTCGATCTGCGCCTGCGTATGCTTGCCACCGCACCACTGCGCCGCTGGCACTGTCGCTTTCACCGCGGCGACGTGCTGCCCACAGCCTGCCCAGGTGGTCTTGCCGCAGGTGGGGCAGGATACTGGTCGACACATATTGTCTCCTTCATCAAAACGCAAAATACCCCCTGGGGTATTCACTCAGTCGTTCTCAATATACCCATAGGGGTATCATGTGTGTCAAGTTCAAAAGTCAATTTCAGGAAGTGGGCAGGGAATGACAGAGTCAGCGCTGGGCGAGATTCCGGCAGTAACGCACGATCCGGAGGCGAAGCGGAAAGTACTGAACCGTTTGCGCCGTGCACACGGTCAGCTCGCCGCGGTCATCACCGCAGTCGACGGTGACGCGCACTGCAGGGACGTGGTGCAGCAGCTCGCCGCCGTTTCGAAAGCACTCGATCGCGCGGGATTCCTCGTCATCTCAAGTGCGCTCCAGGAGTGCTTGAGCAACCCCGATGCCGAAGGGACCACCGATCAAGACGAACTTGAGAAGCTCTTTCTCAGCCTCGCCTGACGAAGCTCGGCGAGCCCAGAGGGCGCGCTAACCCCAGTGCGGTGGCCGGTCCTGCTTCAACCGATCGTCGTTCTCACCCGTTGCGCCGCGCTTTTTCGAGCGCTGTGCCGGCGCGTCACCCCACCCTTCGGGCCGGTCTTCGCCCGCGCGCGAAGTGAGCGGGTGCTCTGACGGTCGTTCATCCACGCCCTCTGCCGCCGGGCGCTTAGCGCGCCGCGGCTTTCCGGGTGTTCGCTCTGTACTCACCCGAACACTACTGAGACGATTCAGCGGCGCCCGCGTCAGCTGCGCCTGTGTCGGCTACGACAGTGTCGGTCACCCCGAGCACACGCGCGATCCGCTCTGCGACACCCTCGGGATCGGCAAACAGATCGAAGCTCTGCACCCGGTGATAATGCCACCCCAGCCGCCTGAGCACCGACGGCCTCAGCCTCAGCGCATCACGCAGGCTTGAGCCCTCTTCGCTCGCGGTTCCAAGATCGATATCGATTGCAATCGCGCGCTCCTCATACGAGGCAGCAATCGGAATGACCCCGTGATAGTCGAGCTCAACCTTCATTCCACGTCGTTCGAGGCGCTCGGCAAACTCACTCACGAGTGGATCGGGCTCTGAAGGCAACGATTCTGGCTCGGGCTCAGGGTGTTCAAACGCGAGCAGTTCAGCAAGCTCGACCACACCGTAACGCAAGCGCGCAGTGTCGAGGTCTTCCGGCCTGAAGCAGCTCACAATGGTCATCGCGCGACGCGCACGGGTCATGGCGACGGCCAGCAGGTGTTCGCCCCCCGGCCTCCCCAGTGCACCAAAGTTCGACAGCACCCTGCCGTGTGGGGTGCGACCGTACCCGATCGAGAAGATCACACGGTCACGACTCTGCGCGGTCGCCTGCTCGAGCGTGAGCACGGCGAACGGCTCTGCTCGCTCGCCGAGCAAGAACTCGCGATACTGCGGGAACTTCGAAAACGCTTGAAGCACGGACTGATACACGCGCACGGCATGCTTCTCGCTCGCGGTAATAACCATGAGTGACTCATTCGGGCGTTCGTGAGCGTGCTGCAGCACCATCTGAACGACACGATCCACCTCTGCGTCGGTACTCTCTACCGCACCGGTCTGCTGATCTGGAAGCCCCTGCCCGGTCGAGACAAACTCATAGGTGAGACTCGAATGGCCGAGGAAGCTGCCAGCCCACGGCAATGATTGAATCTCGCCGTCGTAGAACCGCGTGTTCACCAGGTTCGTGAGGTCTTCGCCGCCCGCACGATAGCTGCGAGTGAGCTTCAGCATCGGAAGTACCTCGCCGAGAGCCGCGAACGCCGACCGTTTGTCAGTCTCTGCTTCGACCTCAGCTTCGCCATCTTCTGGGGCCCGCACCGAAATCTCGAACGGCGAAGGGGTCTGAGTGATGCCATCGCCAAACGCGACCACCTGCTCTGCTCGCCTGATCGCGCCGAGATTCTCAGCGAGCGTCGTCGCACCGGCATCTACGAGAATCACGGTGTCGAATCGCATAGATTCGGAGATCTGGGGCACCTCATACGGCGACATTGCGAGCACCGGTGCAAGCGCACCGAACAGCGTCGGCGCATCCTGTGCAAGTGCGGCGATGGTCACGTATCCGCTTCGCAGCGAACCCCGGAGCGCGAGCGCTTCCTGCTTGTTATCGAGCACTGCGATACGCCAAGCATCAGCCAGTTTCGATGCAAGCAATGAGCCGTTCGCACCGGCATGTGCATCGTCGACGAGACGGAAATCAGCTTCGAGCCGCTCAATGACCCCGGTATTCGCGCTCAGGAGCGCGGGGTTCGTCTTGAGCATTCGCTCGAGCACCGACTGCCACCAGGCGAGCTCAAGCTCTGCAGCGACCTGGTCTGCGGGAATATGACGCGCCGAGAGATCATCGAGCAGCGGACCGAGCCGTGCGCTTCGGAGCCGCTCGACAATCGTCGTGCGCTCTTGAATGTTCTGCAGCACCTCAGACTCTTTGGCGAGTTCAGAGATGCGGGAGGCAAGATCTTGGAGCGCCAGGTTCTTCAACCGGTCGGCATCGTGAGTCGTGCCAAGCACCCCGTCAAGCTTGTCGAGATCTTGGTACGCGGCCTGGAATGCAACAACGACGTCTGCAATACCGAGAGGCACCTCTGGCCTTGCGCCAACGATGGTTGTGTAGCGCTGCCACAGCACGCGCTGCTGCTGAATCTGCACGAGCCTTGCGTACATGTCAGTGATGCTCACGCCGGGGCGCACGTACTCGCGAGCGAGCTTGCGCAGCCTGCGCCGGTTCGCTGGCGACATATCTTCACCGCCACGTGGGGCGTGAGCCGCAATGACCTCTGCGAGCGACCTGTCATACACTTCAGGGGTAAAACGATCGAGCGTGTCACGCACGCCCATGAGCAGCCGGAGAAACACGCCGAGCTCAGAGATCGTCTCGTAGGGGCGCATCGATGTCTGCTCAACGACCTCGTTTGCCAGAGAGATAAGCCGAGGTAGCTGCGACTCCGCGAGATCTACCGCAACTTGATAGGCGGCGCGCGCCTCTTCGGTGGTCGCGAAGTCGACTCCATACCAGGGCGAATCCTCGGGTCCGTACTGGAACTGCCCGAGCCGTGCCGCCTCTGTGAGATCATCTGCAACCGAGGAGCGGTCGATGGTGAGCTGCCCGAGCGACTGATCGTCGAGGCGCACCGTGGTCGATGGCGGGTTCTCGCCGAGCGAGAGGTGCGTGAGCTGGCGCAACGCCTCGAGGGGTGTCACCCCGAACCGTTCGTCAGTTTGCGCGAGTGCATCGCGGTAGTCGAGCAGCACACTGCGCAGTCGCACGAGTGCCTCGTCAACGTCACGCATGTGTTCGGCTGACGCGTTCTCGTTACGACTGATGCCTTCAACAAGATTGCGCCGAAGATGTCGCGGCGTGACTGCAAGCCCAGGCAGACCTGCGCGGGTAAGCCTGTGTGTGATGCCGTCGATGGTGGATCGGCGCGGCGAAACCACGAGCACGCGCTTGCCAGCACGCACCAGGTTTCCGATCGCATTCACCACAGTCTGTGTACCGCCAGTGCCAGGAAGCTGGTGAACGACGAGCGAATGGCCCGCATCGATCTGCGCGAGCACGTCGTCTTGTTCTGGATCAGAATCGTAGAGGCAGCGATCGGTCTCCGGCGCAGTGCGATCAGGGGAAACCGGACTCACCGGGCGATAGCTCTCGGTGAGTGCGCGTCTTGCGGGTTCGCTGCCGCACACGGCATTGAGCAGTGGCGTATCGAGTCGCACCGCGTCGCTGAGCATGCGTTGAGACACATTATGAAACGACGAGACCACGAGTCGCGGTTGCACAACGAAATCTGGAACGCCCGCGACCATTTGCCGCAGTCGATCGATAACCGGCTGCGGCTTGAACACGCCTTCAGACTGCGAGAGTTCGATCAGAGAACGCGCATCGATGGTAATGCCGAGTTGCTCGCGAAGCGCACGGATGAGCTCAGAATTGACGACCGGGTATTTCTTGAGCTTGAGTTCAAAGTCGCGGCCGTAACGGCGGATCGCGAGCGGGCGCAACAGCACCGGGGCTGAAAACTCGTCGCCCTCGAAGCCCCATTTCGCAAGACCCACTGCAAGGTTGACCGTCTCGATGCCGCGCACTGCGCGCATCTCATTTGCCTTATCGGTGACCCGAGCTGCTGCGGCCCGTGCGTGTCGAAGCGCGAGGTCATCGCGAATGAGCGCGGAGAGTAATATCTTGTTGCCCGAAATGAACTGCGGTAGCCCGCCCGGGTGGGTGGTGGAAAGCTCGATGCGATTCGCCGGGTGATCATCGAAGTAGAGCAATGGGTTTCGCCCACCGATGCCTGCGATCTCTTTCCGCCACGCCTCGTGTTCCGCGGTGAACGCTTCCACAACAGATACCGGCCCTCCAATTTCTGAGGCCAGGTGGTCGACAGAAAGATTCGCCGCGAGCGAGGGTTCAGGCGCGCGCTCGCCTACCGGCCGTGCCGCCTGAGCGGCTTCCGGTGTCTCTACGGCGTCTTCTCTTGGTTCGGAACGCCTACGTCGATCCACACTCCACACACCGCAACCCTAAGCGGTAAACACGGTTTCTCGCGGAATTATCTCGGTGTTTCTTCTGCCGAAGTTTCGACGAGCTCGCCGCCAGTTACCACGGGATCGACGACATCGACCTCGCCTCCGCGCACACGGGTCACGGCGCGCATGAGGTGGTACACGACAATTGCGGCAATTGAGCCGAGGGCGATGCCGTTGAAGAGGACGTCGCCAAGCTGCATTCCGAAATCGGCGATTCCCACGATGAGTGCAATCGCGGCCGTGAACTGGTTGATTGGCTTCGAGAAGTCGACCCGGTTGTCGATCCAGATCTTGACGCCGATGAGCCCGATGAGGCCATACAGCGCAACCGTCACTCCGCCGAGCACACCGGCCGGTACCGAGAAGATGAGCTCGCCAACTTTTGGTGAGAATCCGAGGAAGATCGCGATGATGCCAGCGACCCAGTAGGCAGCGGTGGAATAGACGCGGGTCGCTGCCATCACTCCGATGTTCTCACCATAGGTGGTCGTTGCCGATCCGCCACCGAAGCCGGCAAGCATGGTCGAGAGGCCATCCGCAAGCAGCGCGCGCCCCGTAACGGGATCAAGATCTCGCTCAATCATGAGCCCGACGCTCTTTACGTGCCCCACGTTCTCAGCGACAAGCACGAGCACGACCGGCAGAAACGCAGGAAGAATACCCCACAGCGCCGGGTCTTCGAACGGACTCGCCGGAAGATGGAACTCGGGGAGTCCGAACCACGCAGCATCCCGAACCCCGCTGAAATCGACAATGCCCATGAGCGCTGCGGCAATGTAGCCGACAGCCATGCCGAGCACGATCGAGAGTCGCCCGATGAGGCCACGGAACAGCACGGTGATCAGAATGATCGAGCCGATCGTGATAAGTGCTGCAGTCGAGTGCAGGGTGGGGTCAGCGTCTGGATTATTCGCTACGTTGCCGAACCAGTTGTTCTTTACCGCAGGAGCGAGGTTGAAGCCGATGAGCGCGACAATCGCACCCATGACTACAGGCGGCATGAGGGCGTTGACCCAGCCAATACCAAAGCGCTGCACGAGGATGCCGACGATCGCGAGCAAGACGCCCATGATCACGATGGCAAACGAAGCGCGGGCAAGTCCCGCAACGTCAGCGTAGTCGAACCCCGCCGTTGCCACCGCGATAGGTGCGAGGAACGCAAACGACGAACCGAGGTAACTCGGCAGGCGGTTTCCCGTTATCAGCAGGAACAGGAGCGTTCCGAGCCCTGAGAAGAAAAGGGTCGCAGTCGGAGGGAACCCGGTGATGAGTGGCACCAGGAAGGTCGCCCCGAACATCGCGACAACGTGCTGAGCACCGAAACCGATGGTCTTTGCCCACCCGAGCCGCTCCTCGGGGAGAACAATCGCGTCTGGTGCGACTGTCGTTCCGTCGCCGTGCAGCTTCCAGGGCAGCGCCATGAGATCCTCTTTCTAGGCGCAGACCCACGTGCGCACCGGAGAACATCATACTGGTGTGCGAAACATGCGCACCAGTGGGCGCGTACTGCACCCCTATGCTTCGGCGATGTACACCTTACGAATGTGGTCGTCGACGCTCCAACGCGTGCGGCTGCCCGCAACGAGTCGCATGACGTCGCCTGCCTTCACGTCGACCATCCTCGGAGAGCCGTCGGCGCGTGTTTCGTCAAGGAACTCGATTGTCGCTCCACCCGAAAGCACGACGAAAAGCTCATCTACCTCGGTATCGGTCACGGTGCCGCCGCGCAGCTCCCAGATACCCAAGGCGGTTTCGCCGATCGATCCGAGTTCAGCTACGCCCTGCACGGGTGATCCCGTGACAGTGTCCGCGGGGTCTACCGCCTCGAAAGAAATATCAGCGTCGAGACCAGAGACGCTCTCATTGATCCCCTCGGGAAGCAGCTCGCTCACGAGTCGAACCCCAGACCTAAGGCGTCAAGCGTCTTGAGGAGCAGATTTCGTTTGCCGCGGTTGTGATCGGCACGATCGAGAGACCAACGGGTGAGGTTGATGCCTATCGACGCCGCGGGCTCGGGTGGGAATGGAAGCGGAACCTCACGCACCATCTCGAGCTCAGTGCGCTCGGTGACTCGACCCTCGAGCCGATCGACGATGACGTCTGCCGCGAAGTGGGTAGCACCAACACCGAGCCCGGTGAAGCCCGAGACATACTGCACGCGCCCGCCGTACGCCTTGCCGAAGAAGGCGCAAAACCTGGTCGAGGTGTCTATGACGCCGGCCCAGCGGTGCGTGAACTTGATCCCAGCGAGCTGCGGGAAGGTCGTGAAGAAGTGACTTGCGAGCCGCCTGTGGCTCTCCATCCGATCCTCGTACTCACGCTTGATGCGACCGCCAGCGTGGTACACGGCGTCGTATCCGCCCCAGAGAATGCGGTTGTCTTTCGTGAGCCTCGAATAGTGGAACTGGTTCGCCATGTCGGCGAGCCCCTCACGCCCCTCCCACCCAATCGACGCGAGCTGCTCATCGGTGAGTGGCTCAGTCATGAGCACATAGTCGTACACCGGCACCGTATGAAAGCGGTACCGCTTGAGCAGCGAGGGGTACACATTCGTGCAGAGGGCCACGCGGTTTGCAGTCACGGTTCCGTGGCTCGTTTCGAGGCGGATCGGCGCATCGATCGCACCGTCGAGTCGGTCCACTGGCGTGCCCTCGTGAATCTCGACGCCGATCGATGCAGCGTGCTTCGCGAGTTCGACCGCGAGCTTCGCAGGGTGCAGGAGCGCGTTTTCGCGAGAGGCAAACTCACCCGCGAGGAAGGTCGGGGAATTAATACGCCCCCGCACCTCTTCCTTATCGAGCACGGTCACGTCTGGATCGCTGCTCCCGCCCACCCACTCAACCTGGTGCGCGTTGTTCGCAACGCTCAGCACGCCGGTGCGCTCAAAGTCGACGTCAAGGTTGTGTTCCGAGATGAACTGTTCCATCGCGTCAAGGTTCTCGTGCCCGATCCTGCGCAGAACCCCGGTCTCATCGGGCCAACGTGATTCTGCGTTCGGCTCGCCGTGCGTGATACTGGCCTCGCAGAACCCGCCGTTGCGGCTGGATGCAGCCCACCCGATCCGCACGGATTCAAGCAGCATGACGCGACGCTCGGGGTGCAGAGTCTTCAGTTTGATTGCGGTCCAGAGCCCCGCGTAACCGCCGCCGACGACAGCATCATCGACCTGCTGGTCGCCGTCGAGCTCGGCATATCGTGGCGCGTCGTCAGAGACATCATCGGTCCAGTAGACGCTGAGCTTCGTCCCGGCGAGCGAGTCATCGATGATGCGCGCTGCTGGTCGATGGGTTTCAAATACTGTCTGTTCCATGCTTCTTCGAGCTCTCCGTTGATTCCCGTGGTGCTAACTGAATTTGTTGTATTAACTCTAAACGCCTGCGGTTTTCGTCGCAATAAATCATGCCGACTAGTGAAACCGACACTCTGAGCAGCATCGGCACACCGCCTCACCGCTACTCCGCTGGCGGCTTCATGATCGCGCCGGTCGCGAGACCGAGCGCGAGACCCGCGGGCAACCACAGCCAGAACTGGGTCAGAGCACTGATGATGATCCCCATCACGGCGCCCATCACGAGCCCCACAATAATTTGCTTGCGTCGCGCCTGAGGCGAGGGCCCGTCGCTCTTGCGTGACTTGTTCATAACACCAGCCTACGTGCAGTCTCGCGGTCGAGTCTGTCCATCTCCTGCAACTGCGCGATCACCTCGTCCGATGCGCCGCGAGATTGCGCGAGCGTGATGAGGCTCCCCGTCGCTCGCGCAATCTTTGCTGAGCTTGGAGATGGCGCCGCTCCGGCAACGGCAAGTACAGGCTCGATCGTTTCGAGCCACTCAGGATCCGCCCCTGGCATGAGCTCTGCTTCCCACTCACGCCATGCCCGACGCACTGATCCACCTGGCCCGCCACGCAGGTCAGTCGCGAGCACACGGTCGTCAGCGAGTTCGACCACCTCGGTTCCGTCACGATCTGACAGCCGCATCACGCGACGCTCAGTCCGCAGTTCGGCGAGCGGGGCAATATCTGCAGCATCGACACCGAGCCGCTCACGCAGCTCATGAGCGAGCGCAGGGGGCAGCTCGGCACTGATCGGCCAGTGCAGCTCGCGAGTACCGTGCTCACCCTTCTCTTTGAGGTGCCACCCCGCATCCGATCCACCGGTGCGCATGCGCAGCGCGAATCGGTTGCGGGCGAGCACTCCGTCAGCGGTGTCAAAGTATCGCGCGTGAAGCTCGTGCGTCACGAAGCGGCCCGTACTGAGTCCGACTGCCGTAAACGCATCTGATCCCGGCACCAGTGCCTCTGCAGGGACCTCATACTTCCGTTCGATCTCAATCGACTCTGATGCGGATTCCACTGGCAGCTCCTTCGACTCCAAAGTTACGTCGGTCTGATGCTTGCCAGCCAACCACACAATCCCGGCCCCCGCACACACAACGAGCGCAATTCCGAGGAGCGCGATTGGCGTGAGCAGTTGGCCGAGGAACAGCGCACCCACGAGCGTTCCGAGCACGGGGTCGAATGCGAAGAACACCCCAAGCACCCTCGCAGACGTCAGCCTGCCTGCGAGCGTGTCGACCACAAACGGTATCGCGGTACCCACGACCGCGGAGAGCGCGAGCAAACCCCACTGCGGGAGGGTAGTGCTCGTGACGAGTGGCGCAGAGAACGGGAGCGTCAACACGGCTGCAACCACGAGTGCGAGTGCGACGCTCTGCATACCGCTGTCAGACTTCCCGATACGCGGCGCGAGCAATGTGTACCCCGCGAAGCTCGCTCCGGCGAGCACGCCCCACACGAGACCGATGGGGTCAAATGGGCCGCCAAATCCTGCCAACATCGTGACTCCTGTGAAGGCGGCAATTGCGAGAAGCCCCTCGCGCAGGCGGCGCGACGCGAGGAACGCGACTGCGCACGGACCTAGAAAGTCGAGCGTTGTCGCAACCCCGAGCGGAAGTCGCTCAAGCGCCTGATAGAGCAGCAAACTCATCGCCGCCATGGCGGTGCCGTAGAGGAGTATGCCGATCCACTCTTCGCGCGTGCGGCCTCGCAATCGAGGACGAAACAGGGCGACCATGAGGAGCCCCGCGATCAGGAGACGGAGTCCGCTCGTGCCCGCCGGACCGAGGTCGTCGAAGAGCACGAGCGCCACCGCGGCCCCGACCTGCATGCCTGCTGAGCCAATTAGCACCAGCAGCATTGCGCGGATCGTCGCTGAGCGGCGAGAACGAAGATGTGTCACCCGCTCAGCTTAGAGGTCTATCAGCTACTCATATATCGGGTGGTTCGCGAGACCTGTCTTTTGCCTCTCGCGAGGGGTAGTGTCATTACCCACAAGAGATCTGGTGAGAATCGAAGGGGAGCACAATGAGCATTGCAACACGCACGGTGAAAACCACTTGGGACGGAACGCTCGAGGCCGGATCGGGGACGTTCGGCGACTCGAGCAGCGGTGCACTCGACGGGCAGCAGGTCACCTGGGGATCAAGAACGGTCGCACCAGAGGGCAAGACGAGCCCCGAAGAGCTGCTCGCGGCCGCACACTCGTCCTGCTTCTCCATGGCGCTTGCGCTCACGCTCGGGTCACACGATGCTCCTCCGCAGCGTCTCGAGATCAGCTCAGAGGTCGTCTTCGAAGAGGCGGATGGCAAGCCGACGATCACCACTTCAAAGATCACGGTGCGCGCGAAGGTCGATGGGCTAGACGGAGACGCATTCACGAAGATCGTCGACGAGGCTGCCGCGCTCTGCCCAGTCTCCCGCCTCTTTGCCGGGGCCAACATCACGGTCGACGCAAAGCTCGTCTCGTGATTCACAGGGAACGGCTCGCTCGGGCCGTTCCCAATACACTGAATCCATGAATGCGCCAGCCGACTCTCTCGTGCGTGCGGCTGGCGACGCAGCTTTGCGCTTGCGAGCACTCGGTATCGAACCGGAGGCACTCGCGGAGTTCGTACCCGTGCGACGAGTGTTCCTCATTCGGCGCGCTGCCACCATGCGCCCCAAGGGTGACGTGTGGCGGCTCGGCACATTACTTGTGAGTGCGGATCAGCAGAGCGGACACCCACTGTTTGTCGCGGGCCCCGCTACCCGCGCCGCGAGACGACCCCACCCAGGCAACCAGTCGATATCTCGGGAGGAACGCCGAGATATCGCGGCCGCGGCCCTCGCGGGAGGCTATCCTGAGGGTCGCACCGTACACTACGACGCTGTTCCGATCCCGCTTGACGACGCGGCTCTGCGCGAGCTTGGTCCAGAGCACCCGCTTGGCGTTGTGGACGGAGAGCTTCGCGTTCGCTGGCGAGCAGGCGCTTCGCTTGTGGGCGCCCCAACCCTTGCGGACTACTTCAACGAACGGATCGATCTCATCGCGGGGCGGCTCGAAGCCTGAGCCAGGCTACGTGCTCTCCTGCGTCCACGCCTCGTTTCGAATATGAATCTGTTCGGTCATATCATCAAGAAACCGCACGACAGAGGCCCGCTCTTCTGAAGTCAGTCGAGCCGCGGCATGGAAGCGCTTCGCCTGCAGCCGACCGACCGTCTGCATCGCCGCCTCCCGCGTTTCCTCCGTGACCGTTATCGCGAGCGCCCGGCGGTCATTCGGGTGCGGGGCACGCACGATATGACCGCCTGCCTCGAGACGGTCGAGGAGCTTGGTAGTGGATGCGCTTGAGATACCGAGATGTGCTGCGATGGCGCTCGGAGTCACCACAGTCTTCGAGTGGAACGCAACGATAAGAAAGTGCAGGGCGCGCATATCGGATCTGCCGAGTTTCATATATCTCTGAGACGCCTCAGTGAGTTGCTGCTCAGCCTCCCGCAAACGCCCGAGCGCTGCCATGACACCGCTGATCTCCGCCAAATCTTCCGGAGACGTGCGAGAACGGTCGATAAGCACAGAGTCTGGATCATTCTTTTCAACGTCGTAGAGGGTAGACGAAACCGAGGGTGCGCGCTCGTCTTGCTTCGACATACCCACATAATATCGCAGGTTGTGTTTTCAACTTGGAATGTTATTAGATAGGCTAGCAATATCTTAGGCTAGGAACTCGATGAGGTGAGACATGAGCACACTGCTCCACGACCAGGGCATCAGACCAGCGGTCGAACGAGTCGTATTGGTAGACCGGGCGGGGAATGCGATCGGATCTGCAGACAAAGCTCGCATCCACACCGATTCCACCCCGCTCCATTTGGCGTTCTCCTGCTACCTGTTCAATGAAGAGGGAGACGTGCTCGTCACTCGTCGAGCGCTTTCGAAGGTAACTTGGCCTGGCGTTTGGACCAATAGTTTCTGCGGACACCCCCAGCCCGGCGAATCGACGGAGGCAGCTGTCGCCCGACGTGCCGAGCAGGAGCTTGGCACGCAGATCCATAATCTTCGTCTCCTTGATCCCGATTTCAGCTATCGGGCGACCGATAGCGGTGGAATCGTGGAGAACGAGATCTGCCCCGTGTACCGGGCGACCCTTTCAGGTGCCCTGTCGCCGAATACTGAAGAGGTGGCGGAGTGGCAGTGGATCTCTCCTGCCGCACTCTCTCAGGCCGCGATCCTCACACCATTCGCGTTCAGCCCCTGGATGATCTTGCAACTCCCAGCGCTTGCAGGCTTGAGCGCCAATGAGACCACGGATCCCGTCGAACAACTGAGCGTGGGACGAACATGACAGACCTTCTGCGTACTCGCTCTGACACACGCCTTCGCGTGGAGGTTACGGAGGAGCTCGAGGAGCTGTTCGCTCGCTTGAGGCGCACCGCCGAGACCTACGGCCCCGAGTTCTTGCAACTCTGGCACCTCACTGCTCGGCACGCGCAAGGTGGGAAGCTCGTCCGCCCACTGCTGCTTCTCGAAACCTTCGACGCGCTGAGCGTCCCCGAAGAAGTGCCTCATCGGGGCGAGGCTCTTCGTATCGCTGCCGCTATCGAAGTTCTCCACTATGCGTTTCTACTTCACGATGATGTGATTGATGGTGATCTGCTTCGCAGAGGGCACCCAAACCTTATCGGCGAGCTCGCAGCCTCATCACTCGACGGCGTCCACCCAGGCGTCGCAACACACTGGGCGCAGTCAGGTGCAATCCTCGCCGGAGATCTCTTACTCTCCACTGCACATCAGTTCTTTGCCCGTGCCAGCATTCCTGCCCACCTCAAAGAACGGCTGCTTGATCTCCTCGAACATACGATATTCGAAACGACCGCTGGCGAGTTTGTCGATGTTGGGCTGAGCGACGGGGTGATCACCTCAGATCTCAGCACTGTGCTCCAGATGACGGCTCGCAAAACGGCCTGCTACAGCTTCGAGCTCCCGCTGCGAGCTGCAGTGATCCTTGCGGGTGGATCGCCAGAATTGGAAGGCAGACTCAGCGCCGCCGGGACGCACCTTGGTCTCGCGTACCAGCTTCAAGATGACCTGTTGTCAACCTTCGGTGACGCAAACATTCACGGAAAGGATCCGTACTCGGACCTTCGCGAAGGAAAACAAACAGCCATCATTTCGTTTGCGCGCATGAGCAACAGCTGGCTCCATATTGAACAAGATTTTGGTGATCCACACCTCTCACCCGAGCGCGCCGAGCACCTGCGCGACACCCTGCGCGACTGCGGCGCAGAGAGCTTCGTGCTCGGGCTTATTCAGGAGCAGCTGAGCGCGTTCTACGAGTTGCTTGCCGCGAGCAGTGAGACGGGGAGTATGCCGACCAGTGTGCGGCAGGTGCTGCTCGATCTCGTCGCTCGGATTGAGGGACGAGAATCATGACCAGGCCCCAGAGAGGTGGGAAGCCCCGCTCGTCTCTCGCTCAGTTCTCACAAACCGCAGAGGCCGTGTCTGGGAATGTGATCGGCGCATACTCAACCTCGTTCGGCCTTGCTACCCAATTGCTCGGAAAACGACACAGAAGTCATGTGCGAAACATTTATGCCCTCGTTCGGGTTGCCGACGAGATCGTCGATGGGGTCGCGAGCGAGGCCGGTCTCTCGCGTGAGGAGCAGTTTGCTGCCCTCGAGCGCTACGAGACCGAAACTCACCTCGCTATTCGTACCGGGTACAGCACTGACCTCGTCATTCACGCATTCGCGCAGACTGCGCGCGATTCGGGTATCGACGAAGAACTCACGGCGCCGTTCTTTTCGTCCATGCGCGCTGACCTCGAAGCTGGCAACGGGGAACGCCAGTTGGTGTTCGATCGCCAGGCGCACGCCGACTATGTGCACGGTTCAGCTGAAGTTGTGGGACTCATGTGTCTTCGAGTCTTCGTTCGCCATTCCAAGTTAAGCGAAACCGAGCGACAGAAACTCGAACACGGAGCCCGCCAACTCGGTGCGGCGTTTCAGAACATCAACTTTCTTCGCGACCTCGGCGACGATACCAATAGGCTCGGCCGCAGCTATCTCGGCCGCGACGGCTCGCTCACCGATGACGACCTGACGTTCTGGGTAGCTGAGATTCGATCGCAGCTCACCGAGGCGGAGCGCGCCATCCCCCTTCTGCCCTCTGATGCTCGCGCCGCGGTGCGGAGCGCGCTTTCACTCTTTGCCCACCTGACAGATCGCCTTGCTCGCACATCCGTCGCAGACCTCTACCGCTCGCGCGTTCGGGTACCAGACCCCCTCAAAGCGGCGCTCGCATCTTCTGCGGTGCTCACCACGCTCATGGAAGGCAAGAGATGACTCGCACGGTCGTCATTGGAGCTGGGATCGCGGGCCTGGCAACCGCGGCGCTTCTCGCTCACGAGGGGCACGACGTCACAGTGCTCGAGAAGAACGATCGGGTAGGCGGCCGGGCAGGTACGTTCACCCAAGACGGCTTTCGTTTCGACACCGGACCCTCCTGGTACCTGATGCCGCGCGTGTTCAACCACTTCTTCGAACTGCTCGGAACCTCGGCCGACGAACAACTCGACCTGCAATTTCTCGAACCCGGTTACCGCGTATTCAGCGAGCCAGGGAGTGATGGTTCGCGCCGAAATCCGCTCACCATTCCACTCGACAGTTCGCGGGTGCTCGAGACTTTTGAGCGCGTCGAGCCAGGTAGCGCTACGGCTCTGCACACCTATCTCGAGTCGGCGCGACGCACGACGGAGCTTGCCGAGCGTTACTTTCTCTATAATCCGTTCACGAATCTCACGCCGCTCGTGAAGCGTGAGATTCTGACTGGCATACCGGGGCTCGTTCGGCTGCTTGCTACCTCGCTCGACTCCTACGTCGCCCGAAAGTTCTCTGACCCGGTGCTGCGGCAGGTGCTCGGATACCCAGCGGTATTCCTCGGCACTCACCCTGCCGCCGCTCCGGCGATGTACCATCTCATGAGCGCTCTCGACCTCGATGAAGGCGTGAGATACCCGATGGGTGGGTTCTGGACTCTCGTTGAGCGGCTCGAGGCACTCGCCCTGTCGGCGGGCGCGCGCATTGTCACAAACGCAGAGGTGCTGCGGATCCACACCGACCGCTGCTCTTCACCGCAAACGCCGCGCCGACGACGTCAGGTCACGGGGGTCACTTGGGCCCAGGGCACCGAAGGAGATGCCCCCGCAGAGTTTGAGGCGGCGGATATCGTCGTGTCGGGGGCGGATCTGCACCACACCGAAACCCGCTTACTCGATCAGGCAGATCAGAGTTACGCCGAACGCTGGTGGAGTCGACGTACGAGCGGCCCGGGCGCGGTCATTGCCATGCTCGGTGTACGGGGCCAGCTTCCGGAACTCCCTCACCACTCTCTCTTCTTCACAAAGGATTGGGCCGCAAACTTCGACGCGATCTTCGGCTCGACTACGCGCATCCCTGATCCGGCTTCGATTTACGTCTGCAAACCAAGCGCGACGGATCCCTCCGTCGCCCCGCCCGGTCATGAGAATCTCTTCGTACTCATCCCAGTGCCAGCAGATTCTCAGATCGGAAAGGGAACAATGCGCGGTGGGTCATCAGAGCTTGTTGAGCGTGCAGTCGACGCGGCAATCGAACAAATCTCTGACTGGGCCACGATTCCCGATTTGCGCCAGCGGATCGTCTTGCGCCGATCGATCGGCCCCGCTGACTTCGCAAGCGATTATTATTCCTGGAGAGGCGGCATGCTCGGTCCCGCACATACTCTCAGCCAAAGCGCGATGTTCCGACCGCAAAACGCTTCGAAAAAGGTCGCGGGTCTTTACTACGCGGGCGCGACCACAGCGCCCGGTGTCGGCGTTCCAATGTGTCTCATCAGCGCTGAGCTCGTGTTGAAGCGGATCAGAGGCGACCATACCGCTGGGCCCCTTCCCGTTCCGAGTGTTACTGAGTCGGTTCGCTAATGGGGCTGCTCTATCTGCTGAGCTTGCTCGCTGGAATCGGGTGCATGCTCTTGATCGACCGCCGCTTTGGTCTGTTCTTCTGGCACGATCCGGCAATCGCGCTGCTTGTTACCACTATCGGTACGACGCTCTTTTTGCTCTGGGATGTTGCGGGAATCGCGGCCGGTGTCTTCTTGCGGGGCGATGCGGTCATCGCCTCGGGCATCGTTCTCGCCCCAGAGCTTCCCCTCGAAGAGCCCGTCTTTCTCATTTTCCTCGTGCTCTGCACGATGGTGATCTTCACTGGCACGGTCAAGATCCTCGAACGGCGGATGGCGCCATGAGCTATGGGGTGTTAGCGATCGTAGGCGTGATCGTCGCGCTGAGTGCATCTGTCGTACTTGGCTACGTCACCCAGAAGCGCACGCCCGTACCCAGAGGCCGCTACGTGATTGCCGTCGCAGTGACGGCCATCGCGCTCGTGGTACTCACGGCAGTGTTCGACAGCCTGATGATCGCCGCAGAGCTATTTCACTACTCCCCCGAGCATCTTCTCGGGCTGCACATTGGCCTTGCGCCGATTGAAGACTTCTCGTATCCGATCGCGGGCGCGTTCCTCCTCCCTGCCCTCTGGGTCGCGTTCGCCCGCGGCGGCACTGAACGGCGTCGTGACTTCGCGCAGCTCGTGCTCTCGTCAAGACCCGTCAGTTGGATCAACACCGCGTTTCCTTTCGGCGCCGCATACTTGCTGGTCACGCGCGAGATTGACTGGGTATTGCTTCTCGGGTTCTTCTACTTCCTCATCCCCTATAACTTCGCGATGTACGGCATCAACGATGTCTTCGACTATGCGTCAGATCTCGCGAACCCTCGCAAAGGCGGCATCGAAGGCGCGCTCCTCTCGCCCCGCCTGCATCGCCCAACGTTGTGGATCGCCGCGCTCACTAATATTCCACTCTTGATCGTGCTTGGCGCGGCCGGTGGCCCAGTGGTGTGGATCGCGCTCGCTGTCAGCGCCTTCGCGGTTGTCGCGTATTCAGCGCCAGCGCTTCGGTTCAAGGAACTGCCGTTCCTCGATTCCCTGACGTCGAGTACCCACTTTGTAAGCCCAGCCGTCGTCGGTCTACTCCTCGCGGGTGCAAGGTTCGACGGGAGTCTGGTGCTGTTGCTCGCCGCGTTCTTCCTCTGGGGTATGGCGGCTCACGCGTTTGGCGCGGTACAAGACATCGTGCCCGACCGCGAAGCGGGGATCCACTCGCTTGCGACCGTGATTGGTGCACGCACGACTGTTCGGCTCGCACTTACGCTCTGGCTTATTGCCGGAGTACTGGTGGTGTTCACGGAGTGGCCGGGGCCGCTCGCGGCGATCATTGCGCTCCCCTACCTGCTGAACTGCGCACCGTATTGGTTTGTCACCGATGAGGCATCGGCGACAACGAACCGCGCTTGGCGCAGATTTATCGTGCTCAACTACTTCTCTGGGTTTCTCGTGACTCTGCTGCTGATTCTCGAATGGAATCAGCTATGAGACTGTGGTCGCTCCACCCATCACACCTTGACCGCGCGGGGCTCGTCGCGGGATGGCGCGAGGCACTCCTCGCACAGGCGGTACTCGCGGCACGTACGAAGGGATACCAGCATCATCCGCAGCTCATTCGCTTCCGTGCCGCTACTGAGCCACTCGCTGTAATCGGGAACTACCTCACCGAGTTACATCGAGAGGCCGAACGGCGCGGGTATCGCTTCGACGATCGCAAAATTCTCGTTGCGGATCACTTTCCCGAGCTCCTCACTGTGACCGAAGGGCAACTCGCCTACGAATGGGCGCATCTCGGCGAGAAGCTTGCGCGTCGAAGCCCGGAAGACGCAGAGCGATGGCGCCGATCCACCCCCACGCCCCATCCGCTCTTTACACTCATACCGGGAGTTATCGAGAGTTGGGAGCGAATATGAGTCGCCATATTGTCATTGCGGGTGCGTCTGGACTGATTGGGCAAGGCCTGGTTCGCGCAGCAACCGCGCGGGGCGATCGAGTCACCACTCTCGTGCGACGGCCCGCTCGCCATTCTGGGGAGGTTGAATGGGATCCCGCTGCTCGGCGACTCGCACCCCGGGACATTGAGAGCGCCGACGCGGTGGTGCTGTTGAACGGCGCAAGTGTCGGCCGGATGCCGTGGACGAAGTCGTATCGTGAGACGTTGCTCAGTTCGCGGCTCGATTCGGTGCGGACCATGGTCGGCGCACTTCGCGAGCTCGGGGCTAAGGCGCCCCCGCTCGTGTCAGGATCTGCAGTCGGGTATTACGGCTCCGCGCCAGGTGAGGTACTCTCCGAGTCCGCCAGAGCTGGCGAGACCTTCCTCGCGAAACTGTGCGTCGCGTGGGAAGGCGCGGCCCGCGAGGCCGAGACTGTCACTCGCGTCGCCCTTGTGCGCACAGCGCCAGTGATCCACCGTCACGGCGTGCTGCGCCCAATGATCACCCTGACGTCGCTTGGTCTCGGTGGCCCGCTGGGCAGGGGCACGCAGATATGGCCGTGGATCTCCCTTGACGACGAAGTGCGCGCGATCCTCCACATCATCGACGAGAGACTCTCTGGTCCGATCAACCTCTGCGGGCCCACGCCGGCGACCGCTAACGAGATCGGCCGGTCGCTCGCGCGCGAGCTGCACAGACCGTTCTGGCTCCCTGCCCCAGCGTGGGGACTCAAGCTTGTTCTTGGAAAGGCGGCGACCGAATCGCTACTCACCGTCGATGCGGACGTGCGCCCCAGCGTTCTCGAGTCGAGCGGATTCACCTTCACGCACAGCACCGCAGAATCCGCGGTGCGCGCCGCGGTGGTTGAGTAGTTTTCTCGAGGCCTACGAGTTGAGTACCGCCCAGGCAATCAGACTGTCGATGCGACGAACATCAGCCCCTTTACCCAATTTCACCTTTATATGACCAGCACGAGTCCAGAGCTCAATCTCACCGTCGCGATCAAGAATTCCACCTGCGTTTTCGGACGACCACATGTTGATGGAGCTGTACGGGAGTGAGTAGATTTCAACCTTCTTGCCTGTAAGACCTTGAGCATCACGAACAATGAGTCGCTTCGTGGTAAATGTCGCTGAGTCCCTGAAGGTTTGAAATGACGCAACCGCTTCTTCTCCCTGTGCTAGCAACGGAACGATGTCATTCGGCACCGGAATTTCATTGCGAAGTGTCCACGCAAGAATTGGGGCGGTTTCCATGTTTGGGCTCCTTAGAAATGGCCGTTAGTGACTCCATGCAAGCTTTGTAGAGCAACTTTTAACGTTCAGCGACATTCACGCGCTCGGTGACCAATGTAGTACGTTCAAGGCGAAAAATTACGAACTATCTACGTTTAACCAATCTTTTTTCTATGTGCGACTCCGACAAATGGCTCCACGAATGGTAATCACCTCAAGCTTCCGCTCGAGGGATTCGGTTTGCTAGCTGATGGTCGGCCAAACTTCAAGGCGGTTGTTGCCAAGCAATGTACCCGGTTACGGTTACGAAATGGCGCTCCTCAGATTCAAAGTCGTTTCAGATTCCCAATTCGATATCGTCGGGCGAGATGAAGAAAAACTCGCGACCGTCGAACGCGGCGAGAACAACCTCTGGCGGATCATTGCAGAACGTTCAAACGCGCTGCCTGATGGACTGAATAGCGGCCCGTTCGACACGAGCGAAGCCGCCTTTGAAGAGCTCGGTGCGGTAGACGCCGATCAAAGCTGAGCATCACGGGCACTTGCCAGTTCTGATGAAACGAAGTGCACAGTGATCAACTGGTGCCCCAGATAGGAATCGAACCTACGACACCTTCTTTAGGAGAGAAGTGCTCTATCCACTGAGCTACTGAGGCGCGGCCTCAAAAGGGGCCTCTGAGAGTCTAGCGCAGAGCAAGGCTTCAGACTGAAAGCTCAGGTCGTCTGAGATGGCATATCTCCGACGAGGCTACGGAAGCTCTGAGTTTACAGAAACAACGAAGGGCGCAGCCGCAAGCCGCGCCCTTCGAAAGAAAACCTGATTAGCTCATACGAACCACAGTCGTGGGGAGGCCGTGGTAGGTGCTGAGGCCTGCGACCACCGTGGTGAATCCGTCCCATCCACCGTGAACAACGCTGCCGCCGCCGACGTAGATCGCCACGTGGGCATTGCCCCAGATGAGAATGTCTCCGGGAGCGAGCACTGTGCTGCCGTGAACGTAACCGACGCTCGGGCCGTACGCAGTGAACTGCGCAGGTGCGAGATCTCCCACCGAGAGTCCAACCGCACGGAGCGACTTCTCAACGAGTGCGGTGCAATCCTGCGCAACACCAAGCTGTGCGAGCGCGGCGTTCACGATGCCACTGGCACCCTCACCCGCGGGCACGTCAACCGCAGCGGCCGCTTGGGCGTCAGCCGCCTCTTGCTGTTCCGCAGCAGCTTCTGCCGCCGCTTCAGCATCAGCAATCGCACGCTCGCGCTGCTCCTGCTCAACGATGCTGCTGGCCACCTCGAGCGGAACGTCATCAATTGGTGTCAGCGCCGGACCGGCCGAGACCTTGATTGTCTGTGCCGTAGATGCCTGCACGACCTCAGCCTCGACGTTTGTCGACGGGTTCAGTGCATATGCCGGCAAGGCGAGCGTGCCGAACATTGCGAATGTGAACGCGGCTGCGCCGGCAACTTTTGCGATCTTCTTGGCCTTCGCCGAGGTTGGAGCTGCTGGAGTGGTCGCCGCTACGATCTCGGTACTTGGGTTTGGAATCACTGAATATCTACCTCACATGATTTGCTTCGGGCGGCACCTTTAGGCCGTTTGAAGCGAAGACTTGTTAAGACTAACCGAATGTCACGAAATTGTCACGTTCTCATTACGATCCGTACATTTCATTCGGCGAGAGACTGATATTGCAGCGTCGGTTCGCTGGGATATGCGAAAGGCGCAGCCCTGAGGCTGCGCCTTTCGATAGCGTCATTTAGCTCATGCGCACAACGTGCGTCGGAAGCCCCGCGTAGATACTCAGACCTGCGACAACGGTGGTACCGCCGGTCCACCCGCCGTGCACGGCCTGGCCATTACCGATGTAAACAGCAACGTGGGGTGCGCCCGGCCACATGAGCAGATCTCCCGGCGCAAGTGCCGTCGTGCCGTGTACATACGCAGTTGACTCTCCGTACCGGAAGAAGTCGCTCACACCGTGGTCGTACCCACCCTGGTCTCGGCGCTCTGTGAGTCCAATGGCAGCAAGTGCGTTCTGCGCGAGGTCAGTGCAATCTTGGTACACGCCGACCTGAGCGAGTGCAGCCGAAACGAGTCCGCTCGCGCCCACTCCAGCAGGCACCTCTACGGCAGAGGCGGCAGCTTCTTCACGAGCCTCCGCCTGAGCCTCTGCCTCAGCAATCTCACGCTCGAGCCGTTCCTGCTGAATGGCGCTGGTCGCGACCTCGAGTGGCACGTCGTCAATCGCAACGAGCGGAGGTCCCGCAGTGACCTTAATCGACTGAGCGGGTGCAGCCTGAACTACCTCTGCAGAGACGTCAGTAGAGTTCATTGCATATGCAGGCAACGCAAGCGTTCCGAACATTGCGAATGTGAATACTGCCGCGCCGGTGACCTTGGCGATCTTCTTGACCTTCACCGAAGTTGGTGCTGTGTGTGCTGCCTCGTTGGCCGCAGCTACGACCTCGGTGTTCGGGTGCTGAATCACTGAATTTATTACCTCACGTTGTGTTGCTTCGGGCGGTTCCTGAGTGACCGTTTGAAGCGAAACCCTGACAAGACTAGTTGAGCGCTGCCGGAATGTCACATTCAGATCTCACAGGCTCAGATAACGCCCTGTTCGAGCATTGCCTGCGCCACCGTCACAAACCCGGCGGAATTCGCACCGAGCACGTAGTCTCCTGGTTTTCCGTAACGCTCGGAAGCGGCAAAGGTCATATCGTGCACATCGCGCATGATCTCGTGCAAGCGGTTCTCGCTCTTATCGAAATCCCAACGTGAGCGAGCCGCATTCTGGCTCATCTCGAGCGCCGACGTTGCGACGCCACCGGCGTTTGCAGCTTTCCCAGGCGCGAAGAGCACACCCGCTTGCTGGAACAGTTCGACAGCTTCAGGAGTTGTGGGCATATTCGCGCCCTCGGTGACGGCACGCACACCGTTCTTAAGCAAGCTTCGAGCTCCGTCTGCGTCCAGCTCATTCTGGGTGGCGCAGGGAATTGCGATCTCTGCACGCACGTCCCATACCGACCCATTCGCAACGAAATGTGCTCCTGGCTTGCGATCCGCATACTCAGAGATGCGCCCGCGATCGACCTCTTTGATCTGTTTGAGCAGCTCAACATCGATGCCACCCTCGTCGACAATGTAGCCGCCCGAGTCAGACGCAGTCACCGCGCGGCCGCCGAGCTGCTGCACCTTCTCAATCGCGTAAATAGCGACGTTCCCCGATCCTGAGATCGCTGCCCGTCGACCGGCGACGCTTTCGCCAACGCGCTGCAGCATCTCCTCAGCGAAGAAGACCGCACCGTATCCGGTAGCCTCGGTGCGCACCTCGGCACCGCCCCAGCCCTTGCCCTTACCGGTGAGCACACCCGCTTCGTATCGGTTCGTCATGCGACGGTATTGGCCAAAGAGATAGCCGATTTCACGCGATCCCACGCCGATATCGCCCGCGGGCACGTCAGTGTGTTCGCCAATGTAGTGCACGAGCTCCGACATGAACGCCTGGCAGAACCGCATGACCTCGGCATCGCTCTTCCCCGCCGGATTAAAGTCGGAGCCGCCCTTGCCGCCACCGATCCGCTGAGACGTCAGTGCATTCTTAAAAATCTGCTCGAAGCCAAGAAACTTCACGACCGAGAGGTTCACGCTCGGATGGAAGCGCAGACCGCCCTTGAACGGACCCAGTGCGGAGTTGAACTGCACACGGAACCCGCGATTCACCTGTACGTTGCCGCTGTCGTCAACCCACGGCACACGGAAGAGGATCTGCCGCTCCGGCTCCACGAGACGCTCGAGAATTCCACCCTCGATGTACTCCGGATGCTCTTCGAGCACCGGCTCGAGCGTGTCAAGTACCTCGCGAACGGCCTGCTGAAATTCAGGCTCGCCCTGACTCCTACGCTCAACAGTCTCGAGTACGGCGCTCAGGTGCGCCTCAGGGGTGGGAAGTGACACAGGGGGTCTCCTCGGGTTATCAGCTCCATTGAAATGGGCTCGCCAAAAGTAGCGATTACGGACGCCCAAGCGGGCGTTGTCTCATCTACGAGACGAAAATGTGCGCGGCCATCTCCAAGGGTATGTCGATTGCCTCACGTTTTCCCTCCACCTCGATCCGCACAAAGTCGTCGACGCGGGTGAAAGAAGCTCTGTTTCCGGGCACAACGCCAGCGGATGCGAACTGGGCGAGCAGTTCGGGATCAAACTGCGCGGGTTCGGCGAGTCGGCGGATCGACGCCTTCGATGTGCCAGAAACCCCCGCGATCCACTCACTCATACTGAGTTCGTGCGGATCTACCATGAGCATCGGCGCACCACCGAGCTCTTCGAGACCGGGAATCGGATTGCCATACGGTGAGACTGTGGGACGGTCGAGAATGCTCAAGAGCTTGCGTTCAACCTGCTCGCTCATCACGTGCTCCCAGCGGCACGCCTCCTCGTGCACGAATTCCCACTCGAGGCCGATGACGTCAGCGAGGAGTCGTTCTGCGAGCCTGTGCTTGCGCATCACGCGAGTCGCAAGCGTTCGCCCTTCTTCGGTGAACTCGAGATGGCGATCGTTCGACACCACCACCAGCCCCAGACGTTCCATGCGGCCGATAGTCTGAGAAACCGTGGGACCCGAATGCCCGAGGCGCTCGGAAATGCGCGCACGCAACGGCACGATGCCCTCCTCCTCAAGTTCGAGGATCGTGCGGAGGTACATCTCAGTGGTATCGATCAGGTCCGTCAAATGTCTCCCCACAGCATTGGTGTCTCCCCGCCAGCTTACGGTACTGCGCGGCAAGGTGCCTCCCAAGTAATTTAGACTGAGGGAATGGCCGAAATCGAGATCCCTACCAATTTGCTGCCCAACGACGGAAGATTTGGCTGCGGCCCTTCGAAAGTTCGCGACGAACAACTCGCGTTTCTGAGCAGCATCCAGCCCGAGATTCTTGGCACTTCGCACCGCCAAGCACCAGTGAAGAACCTCGTCGGAAGTGTGCGCGAAGGGCTCGCGGAACTTTTCCGTGCACCCGAGGGCTACGAGATCCTCCTCGCAAATGGCGGCGCAACCACGTTCTGGGACTCAGCGGTGCACTCGCTGATCGAGCGACGTAGCGAGCACCTCACCTTCGGTGAGTTCGGTGCAAAGTTTGGCAAGGCCGCTGGCTCAGCCCCGTTCCTTGAGGAGCCGGTCATCGTTGCCGCAGACGCTGGCTCGCGCTCAGAGCTGGAGCCGCACGCAGGCGTCGACGTGTACGCATACCCGCACAATGAGACGTCGACCGGGGTCATGACAGATGTCGTGCGCGCATCTGGCGAGCACGTCGACACCGGAGCACTCACCGTTGTCGATGCGACAAGCGCCGCTGGCGGAATCGACTTCGACGCCTCGGCAACCGATGTGTACTATTTCTCTCCCCAGAAGAACTTCGCCTCCGACGGCGGGCTCTGGTTCGCGCTCGTATCGCCCGCCGCTATCGAGCGCATCGAGAGGGTGACGAACGGCGACCGGTACATTCCCGAGACGCTGAATCTCGGTGGCGCGCTTACGAACTCGCGTCTCAATCAGACACTGAACACGCCAGCACTTGCGACGCTCGCGCTCATGGACGAGCAGGTGCGGTGGATCAACAGCAATGGCGGCCTCACCTGGGCCTCCGAGCGCACTGCAGAATCGTCAGGGGTGCTCTACGACTGGGCCGAGGCATGTGAAGTTGCCACACCATTTGTGAGCGATCCCGCTCACCGCTCGCAGGTCGTCGTCACCATCGACTTCGATGATTCGATTGATGCGTCAGCAATCTCGAAGACGCTCCGCGCGAACGGCATCGTTGACACCGAGCCGTACCGCAAGCTGGGGCGCAACCAGCTGCGGGTCGCCACCTTTACCGCAATCGACCCCGACGACGTGCGCGCCCTTACCGGTGCAATCGACTACGTACTCGAGCGCCTGTAGGCGGCGCCCCGAGGCACCGGGCCGCCTAGACCCGTCTCGCCTAAGCCTGTTCGGCGCGCAGCTTCGAGACCTCGTAGAGGGCGACGCTCGCGGCGATACCGGCGTTGAGCGACTCGGTCGCGGCAGAGATCGGAATCGACACGATCGCATCGCACGTTTCGGTCACGAGGCGCGACAGCCCCTTGCCCTCGCTCCCGACGACGACAACAAGCGGCCGTCCAGCAAGATCGAGGCCCGGCAGGCTCACGTCGCCGTCGCCGTCAAGTCCCACAACAAAGAGCCCCTGCTTCTTGAGCTCCTTGATCGTTTGGGTGAGATTCGAGGCGCGTGCCACGGGAATACGCGCAGCGGCACCGGCAGATGTTTTCCAGGCAGCAGAATTCAGACCGGCGGATCGGCGCTGCGGGATGATGACACCCTGCCCGCCAAAGGCGGCAACCGAGCGAATGATCGCCCCGAGATTGCGGGGGTCAGTCACTCCGTCGAGCGCAACGAGCAGCGGCACCTCGCCTCGCTCAAGCACTTCCTCGAGCAGGTCCATCGGGTGCGAGTACTCCATCGGTGGAACTTTGAGCACCACGCCCTGGTGCACGGTGTCTCGCTCGGTCATGCGATCAAGCTCCTGCCGCATGACCTCAAGCACGGCGACGCCACGATTCGTTGCGATTCGCAGAATCTCGCGCATGCGATCATCCATCTCGATACGCGCGGCGACATAGAGCGTGCTCGCGGGGATCTTGGTGCGGAGCGCCTCGAGCACCGCGTTGCGGCCCGTGACAAGCTCGGATTCGTCGGTCTTGCGGCCCGATCCACCGCGACCACCTGCTGGAGCACCGCCGCGACCCGTGTGGCGGGCCTTCGCGGCCTCGTAACGTTCTTTGGCGGCCTTCTTCTTCGCCGCGGGATGGTACTCGCGATCTTCGGCTCTTGGGGTCGGCCCACGCCCTTCGAGCGCTTGCCTCCCCTGGCCTCCTGAGCCTACGGCCTTGCCGAGTCCCTTTTTGCGTACGGCGCCTGGGCGCCCCTTCTTGTTGCTCATGTGAGGCTCCAGCGGGTTCCGTTTGAACTGTCTTCGAGGGTGATTCCGGCGGCCGCCAGGCGGTCGCGGATCTGGTCGCTTGTCGCGAAATCTTTGTCAGCGCGGGCCTGCGCCCGCTGCTCGATGAGCGCGGTGACCAAGGTGTCGAGCGCATTCGTTACAGCGGCATCGCCAGTTGCGGATCGATCTCCCCAAGCCGCGTCTCGCGGGTCGAGCCCGAGCACGTCGAGCATCGCGACGACCTCGCTCGCGCATCGCGATGCTGTCTCCGTGTTTCCTGCATCGAGCGCAGTGTTGCCCGCCCGCACAGCGCCGTGGAGCGCCGCGAGCGCCTGCGGAATGCCGAAGTCATCGAGCATCGCGGCGGTGAACTCGGCAGGAAGATTACCGACCGTGGCCGAACCACCGAGCGGTGCGAGATCCACACCCGGCAAGACGCTCTCTACGCGCGCAAGAAAGCCCTCGATACGCTCGAAGGCCGCAGCCGCCTCAGCCAGTGAGGTCTCCGAAAAATCGAGCACCGACCGATAATGCGCAGACCCCAAGAAGTAGCGCATCACAATCGGCCGAGATTGCTGCAGCAGTTCGGCCGCAAAGAGCGAATTGCCGAGAGACTTCGACATCTTCTGGCTGCCGATGTTCACGAGTCCGTTGTGGATCCAGTGCTTCGCAAATTCTTGACCCGCCGCGCGCGACTGCGCCATCTCGTTCTCGTGATGCGGAAAGCGAAGATCTAGGCCGCCCCCGTGAATATCAAATGACTCTCCGAGGTACCGTGCAGCCATCGCCGAGCACTCAATGTGCCAACCAGGCCTGCCGCGACCCCAGGGTGAGTCCCACGATGCCGTCACCGGTTCGCGGTCGCGATGCGCCTTCCAGAGCGCGAAATCTCGCGGGTCCCGCTTACCAACCGGCTCCGAGTCTGCGGCGTCCTCCATCTGATCACGCTTCTGGCGAGTCAGCTCTCCGTAGTCCGGCCACGTAGCCGTGTCGAAGTAGACGCTCGCTGAGCCGTCGCCTGCCTGGTACGCGTGGCCGCGCTCGACGAGCCGCTCGATGAGGTCAATCATCTCGCGTATGTTCGCTGTGGCGCGCGGCTCATAGGTCGGCGCCAAGATGCCGAGTGCGTCATACACGGCCGTAAACTCGCGTTCCACGCGATACGCGAGCGCCCACCACTCTTCCGAACCGCCCTGCTGCTGTGCCGCGCGAGCGTTGTCAAGAATCTTGTCGTCAATATCGGTGACGTTGCGGATCAGCGTCACCTTGTGCCCCGTGGCGGTCAGCCAGCGGCGTATCTGGTCATACACGAGCGCGCTGCGCAGGTGCCCAATATGTGGCGAAGACTGCACGGTCGGGCCACAGACGTACATGCCAACCTTCCCCGCTTGCCGCGGGGTAAAGTCGACAACTGCCTGCTCGCGCGAGTCGTAAATGCGTTGCGTCACCCTCTAAGCCTAGCGTTCGCGCAGCCCGGTTTCGTGCGAGAAAGTCGGCGCAGGCGAGCGCTAAGCGAGCTCGCCCGAGAAGAAATACTGCATCTGCTTCGCAACGCTCACCGCGTGATCCCCGAAGCGCTCGTGGTACCGACTCGCGAGCGTCGCGTCGACGACTCCGAGAGCATCAGCCGAGAGTTTGTCGCTGAGCACCTTTTCGAACACCTTGGCATGACGCTTATCGAGACCGTCATCGAGGTCGCGGATCACGTTTACAGTCTCGGGGTTCTGCTCGCGCAAGAGGGTCACGACTGCGCCCGCCATTTCGACGTCGATCGCGCCCATCTTGGCAAAGATCTTTCTGAGCCCCTGCGGGATAGCGCTCTCGGGGTAGCGGTAGCGGGCGAGCTGGGCGATGTGCTGCGCGAGATCCGCCATGCGCTCGAGCGATGAGCTCATGCGCAGTGAGCTCACGACGAGCCGCAGGTCTGATGCAACTGGCGATTCACGGAGCAGAATCGTGATCGCGAGCTCATCGAGCTCGAGGGCAAGCGTCTCGACCTCTTCCGTGCGCTCGATGACGCTCTCGGCGAGCGCAGCGTCAGAAGCCGCAAACGCCTGCGTCGCTTCGGTGATCGAGGCTTCTACGAGCTCGGCAATACCGACGAGTCGCTCCTGTAATTCACTCAGCGACTGCTGAAATACCGCGCGCATGGTGTCCTTTCATTTGCCGATAACCGTGCGTATCTACCTTCCCTCGCATTCATGAACCCTGAGTCTCTCAGAGGTAAACAATGCCTGAACTCTTCACCGTACGGTGCGCGAACGGTTCTCTCACGTTTACGATGAAGACATGCTCCCGCTCGCTGAATTGCCGAAGCGTCACGGCCTTCCCGAGATCGCAACCACAATTCTCGAAAGTATCGACACCTTTGCGGTCATCCTTGATGCGACGCTCACGCCGGTCTTTGCGAACGCCGCTGCGAGGCGCAGTGAGACGATCAGTGGATCGATGTTGCAATCCCCCGTGTTCATGAATCGGGCGCAGCGCGTGCTCGAAACGGGAGTGTCGTCCAGTCGCGATCCACACCCCGACGACCCGCGCGACACCGTGCGCACCCATCTGTTGCGCATCGAGCCCGACCTGCTCGTGCTGCTGGCGCAAGACCTCGGCGAAGAGCAGCGCCTGAACGCGATGCGCCGCGACTTCATCGCGAACGTGTCGCACGAACTGAAAACCCCGATCGCAGCCATCGGGCTGCTCTCGGAGGCGGTGCGCGAGGCCGCCGATACTCCTGGGCTCGTTCGTGATTTCGCGGCAAGCCTCATCAAGGAGTCGAAGCGCCTCGCGAACCTCTCCCAAGACATCATTCAGCTCTCAGAGGCACAGTCACAGCTTCGTCCAGAGTCACTCGAGAAGGTCCAACTACGCTCGCTCGTGCGCGAGGAAGTTGAGGCCCATGAGGGCTTCGCAGCACAGTACGGAGTGAACCTCGTGCTCATCGACGAGTCTGACGCCAAGCGCAAAGCTGTGATTCACGGACGGGCGAGCGCACTCGCAAGTGCCCTCGCGAATGTGCTGAGCAACGCGATTCGCCACTCCCCCGAGGGTGGCACTGTGAAAGTGCGCATGTCTCACCGCAAGCGGAACTTTGCCGTTTCGATCAGGGACAACGGTGAGGGCATCGCACCCGAGCATCAAGAACGCATCTTTGAACGCTTCTACCGAGTCGACACCGCCCGTAGTCGCACCGACGGCGGCACCGGTCTCGGGCTCAGCATCGCCCGCCACTCGCTACGCGCACACGGCGGCGACATCACCCTCCGCTCTGAGCTCGGCAAGGGTGCCCGTTTCACGCTGACGTTTCCTCTCGGAGACGCACCGAAGAAGCGGCGTGAGAAAAGCGTGAAGCGCGCTCGCAGGGCGCTCAAACAACTCACTGAGACGAAAGGACACGAGTAGTGGCAGCACACATACTCCTGGTCGAGGACGAAGAGTCGATTTCTAAGCCACTCGCGTATCTTCTCGAACGCGAGGGATACCGTGTCACGGTTATCGATGATGGATCAGAGGCCGTGCGGGCCTTCTTCTCGGGAGGTGCAGACCTCGTGCTGCTCGACCTCATGCTCCCCGGGCTTCCCGGAACGGAAGTGTGCAGAGAGATTCGGCAGCAGTCACAGGTTCCGATCATCATGCTCACAGCGAAGGACAGCGAGATCGACATCGTTGTTGGGCTCGAACTCGGTGCTGACGACTACGTGACGAAGCCCTATTCGACTCGGGAATTGCTCGCTCGGGTGCGCGCAGCCCTTCGTCGTGGAGCGGCGTCAGGGGAAGGTGAGGGTGTCGAGGAGACGGCCGATGCCGCCCTCGAAGAGCACGGGATCCGCCTCGACACCGAGCGCCACTCGGTGTCTGTGCGCGGAACTGAGATCACCATGCCGCTCCGCGAGTTTGAACTGCTTGAGCTACTCATGCGCCACAGTGGGCGGGTGCTCACGCGAGGTCAGCTCATCGATCGGGTGTGGGGCAGCGACTACTACGGCGACACCAAGACGCTTGACGTGCACGTGAAACGAGTGCGCTCACGCATTGAGGAGGAACCCGCGAGTCCGAAGCTCATCTCAACTGTGCGTGGTGTGGGCTATCGGTTCGGCTAGCGTTACTCGGCGTCGGCGGTCGCGTCTGCGTCGGCACCCGACTCAGCCACGGTCCCGGCTTCGGCTTCGAGCTCTGCCTCTACCTCCACCTGGAAGACGCTCTGGTCGAGCACGTACCGCTGATACTCAACCAGCGTGCCGTCAAGTACCGGCACGTATTCGTGCAGGTCGCCCTCACCGTTGATCGTGAAGAACGCCTCAATCGTCTGGCCAGCCTCTACCCCTGAGAGGGTCGCTACAAGCACATCTTGGCCCTCGTCGAGATTGCCAAATGAGGTACTGCCAACGGGCGCCACGAACTCAACGAGCGATGACTCGCCCGCAGTTTCAAACGTGATCGACACACTGGCAGGCGCATCAGTGCTGTTCACCGCGGTGAACACAACATTGAAGTTCTCGCCCGACTGATCTGCCACGAGGATGATGTTTCGAAGAGCCACGCCCGGAGCCGAAATCTCAACACCGTCACTCGGCGCGTACTGCACGCTCGTGCCGTTGTGCGCAATGAGGCTGCAGCCGCTCGCGCCAAGCGCGAGCCCAGCTGCCAGTGCGATTGAAGCGGCGATCCGATTCTTCAAGAGGGCCTCCGAGCCATGTAGTTGCTGTATTTTGCGCGCCATAAACGCACAGACCTTCGCCCATACTATCGCGATGCATAAGCCGCCTGCGACTTAGGTCACCCTTACCTTCGTGTGCGAGCTGTGGTATTCTAGTGGTTGGTTAACAACAAGGAGCAACTCGATGCAATTTGAGGTCGGAGAGACCGTCGTCTACCCTCACCATGGCGCAGCCAAGATCATCGAGGTGAAGAAGCGCAAGCTCGGTGGCGAAGAAAAGCTGTTTCTGAAGCTTCAGGTCGATCAGGGCGATCTCACTATTGAGGTTCCAGCTGAGAACTGCGATCTCGTAGGTGTTCGCGACGTCATTGACCAAGAAGGTCTTGAGCAGGTGTTCGAGGTGCTGCGCACCCCGTTCACGGAAGAACCAACGAACTGGTCGCGCCGCTTCAAAGCGAACACTGAGAAGCTTGCTTCGGGCGACGTCATCAAGGTTTCAGAGGTCGTACGTGACCTGTGGCGCCGAGACCAGGAGGTGCGTTCACTTTCTGCGGGCGAGAAGCGCATGCTCGCAAAGGCACGCCAGATTCTCGTATCTGAGCTCGCGCTTGCGGAGAAGACCGACGAGGACAAAGCTAACGAGATTCTCGACGAGGTGCTCGCCTCCTAGCCTCGATCTGCAGGGTTCTCGCACCCTTCGGTTGCTGTGACGTAAAAGAAACCCGCCGGAACGAACCGGCGGGTTTCTTTGTGTCTATGTCTTACGTCTCCGCGCTGTGCTCTGAGATCGATCAGCGCCTATAGATCGAACAGTGCAGGCACGTCGGCTATCGCTACCTTTTCTTTCGTTCCCGCTGCCCGATCCCACACCTCGGCGAAACCGTCTGCCGCGTCACGACCCACGACGACAACGCGCGGCACACCGAGCAATTCGGCATCGCCGAACTTCACACCGGGTGACACCTTCGGGCGATCGTCAAAGAGCACGTCGGCCCCCGCTGCTGAGAGCGTCGCAACGAGCGACTCTGCTGTCTCGAAGATCGATGCGTCTTTGCCGGTCGCAACCACGTGCAGGTCAAAGGGCGCGATCGCGCGCGGCCACACCAGCCCGCGCTCGTCGTGATTGAGCTCTGCGAGCACAGCCATGATGCGGGTCACACCGATACCGTATGAGCCCATGGTGACCGTGACGAGCTTTCCGTTCTCATCGAGCACCTTGAGCCCTAGCGCCTCGGCATACTTACGGCCGAGCTGGAACACGTGGCCGATCTCCATGCCGCGTGCGGTCTCGATGGGCCCTGATCCATCGGGAGCGGGATCGCCGTCGCGCACCGAAGCGACATCAACAACGCCATCCGCGACGAAATCCCGACCGGCAACGAGGTACGCGACGTGCTTCTCATCTTCGTTCGCGCCCGTCACCCATGAGGTGCCGTTCACAACACGGGGGTCGACGAGGTAACGAATACCGGTTGCGCTCTGTGCGCCGAGCACGGGAGCACCCTGGGCTCCCGGACCAATGTACCCCTTGACGAGCAGTGGGTGCTTCGCAAAATCCTCAGGCGTAGCCGGTTCGACTTCAGCGTTCGGGAACGCAACCTCGACGCGCTTCATGTCGACATCGCGGTCACCTGGAACGCCGATCACCACGAGTTCGCGGTTTCCCTCGAGGTCGGTCACCGCGAGCACCACATTCTTCAGGGTGTCCGCAGCGTTCCACTCGCGCCCATCGGCCCGCGTGAGTACGGCATTCGTGTGCGCAACGAGCGTCTCAATTGTTGGAGTGTCGGGTGAGTCGAACACGACCGCCTCGGGTTGCCCCTCGATCGAAATCTCGGCCGGAACCGGTGATTCGTACGCCTCGACGTTCGCCGCATATCCCCCCGCCGAACGCACAAACGTGTCTTCGCCAATCTCAATCGGAAGCAGGAACTCCTCGGATCGCGATCCACCCATCGCACCCGCATCGGCAGATACGATGACGTACTCAAGCCCCAAGCGCCGAAAAATGCGCTCGTACGCGTCGCGCTGCGACTGGTAGCTCGCATTCAGTCCCTCGTCGGAGACATCGAACGAGTACGCATCCTTCATAGTGAACTCGCGGCCACGCAGCAGCCCCGCGCGCGGCCTCGCCTCGTCGCGGTACTTGTCCTGAATCTGGAAAAGTTGCAGCGGCAAATCCTTGTACGAGGTCACGATGTCTTTCACCATGAGCGTGAAAGCTTCCTCGTGAGTCGGCGCGAGCAGGTAATCGGCGCCGTGCCGATCCTTCAGTCGGAAAAGCGCGTCACCGTACTCCTCCCAGCGCCCGGTCGCCTCGTATGGCTCGCGCGGCAGCATCGTCGGGAAGTGCACCTCGTGCGCCCCGGCAGCGGCCATCTCTTCGCGAATAATCTGCTCGATCTTGCCCTTCACACGCAGTCCGAGTGGCAACCAGGCAAACACTCCTGGCGCCTGGCGGCGAATATACCCCGCACGCAGCAGGAGCTTGTGGCTGATGACCTCCGCGTCTGAGGGATCCTCGCGCAGGGTCTTGAGAAAGAATGAACTGAGCCGTGTGATCACCCCACTATCGTAGCCGTAGGCTAGCTTCATGCCCGCGCGTGCGCTCTCAGACTTGAGGTGGTTCACCTCGATCGGAGTGGTGACCGTGCTCGCAATCGCGACGCTCGCAAGGTTCTGGGCGCTCGGCCAGCCGAGTTCGCTGGTATTCGATGAGCTGTATTACGTGCGCGACGCGATCACGCAGCTCGCTCACGGCTACCCCACGAATTGGCCCGATGACGACACCCGCATGGGTTCGCCGTTCTTAAGTTCGCCCGACTTCGCCGTGCACCCACCGCTCGGCAAGTGGCTCATCGGTCTCGGGATTCTGCTATTTGGGGAGCACTCGCCCTGGGGCTGGCGGTTCGCGGTCGCCACGTTCGGGGTCGCCACGGTCGGTGTCACGATGCGCATCGCCTGGCTGATGAGTCGCAACACGTTCGTCACGCTCATCGCGGGCCTCGTGCTCGCGGTCGATGGCGTGCACGTCACGCTCACCCGGGTGAGTGTGCTCGATGGGTTTCTCACGTTTTTTGTGGTGTTCGGCGCGCTCTTTGTGTGGCGCGATCACGTGTGGGTGGTGGATCGCACCACCCCCTCACGCCCCGAGGTGCTCTGGTTGCGTCCGTGGCTTCTCGCCGCCGCCATCGCCTTCGGGTGCGCGGCCTCTGTGAAGTGGTCTGGGCTGTACCCGCTCGCCGCGTTCCTCCTACTCATCACCGCGCGCGACGTGGCGTACCGCCTGAGGTCCGCGCGCACGCACGGCGCTTCCACCGCTCGAGCGTGGGGTCGAGCACTCTTGCAGGCAGTGGTTGCTGGGCTAATCACGCTGCCGGTGACCCTCGCCGTCTACATTGCAAGTTGGGCGGGGTGGATCATGACCGCGGGCGGCTGGGGCCGCGGCTCGGGTTCGTGGATCAGCGAACTGTGGGCGTACCACGTCGATATCTTCGCCTGGCACTCAACCCTGTCGGCACCACACCCGTATCTCGCCGATCCGCTCACCTGGCCCCTCGCCCTAAGACCCACGGGCATGTATGAGGCTTCGGTCGGCGACGGCTACACGGCCGCGATCTCGTCAATACCGAACCCCATAGTCATCATCGGCGGTGTCGTGGCACTGTGCGTGCTGGTGTGGTGGATCGCGCGCCGCTCCTTCCCCGACCGCGTCTGGCGCGTATTCACACCAGGCACCCTGGTGTTTACGTCGGCGTTCGTGCTCACCGGGTACCTTTCGGGGTGGATCCCGTGGGTTCTCACCTTCTCGCGCCCCGCAGTGTTTCAGTTCTATGCGGTCGTGCTCACCCCGTTCGCCGCACTCGCAGTCGCCCTGGTCATTGGCGAATGGTGCCGACTATTGCCGCGAGCACGCATCGAGCGCGACGCCGATGCTCCCGCTATCACCGATGTAGCCAGTGAACACCCGACCCCTAGCACGGCCGGCTCAGCCACCGATCTTGATGCCGAGGTCCTGCTCGGGCGCCGACTCGCAGCCGCGCTCTTCATTGCGGCTGCGCTCGTTCTCGCAGTGCTGTTCTTTCCCGTATGGTCTGGTGTGCCAATTCCAGATTGGTTCTGGCACTGGCATCACTGGCTCCCAGGATGGGACTGAACAGATATAGAACTGAACAGATATAGAACTGAACAGTGCGGGACTGTTCAGCGCGAGACTGATCAGAGCAGTCGCTTACTCAGGGCCCATGCCGTGAGCTCGTGGCGGTTTGACAGCTGAAGTTTGCGCAGCACACTCGACACGTGTGTCTCCACTGTTTTGATCGAGAGAAAGAGTTCGGCCGCGACTTCTTTGTACGCGTAGCCGCGCGCGATCATGCGCATGACCTCCTGCTCCCTCGCGGTCAACCGGTCAAGCTCGTCGTCTGCTGAGGCGGTCTCGCCCCCTCCCGTGCCGAATGCGTCGAGCACAAACCCTGCCAGTCGCGGCGAGAACACCGCATCGCCATCGCGCACACGGATCGCGGCCTGGGTGACCTCCGCACCCGACGCGGTCTTGGTCAGGTAACCGCGCGCGCCGGCGCGAATCACACTCACGACATCGTCTGCAGCGTCTGACACGCTGAGCGCAAGGAATCGAGTGTCAGAAAGGCGTGAGTCAGCAGCCAATCGCTGGAGCACTTCAGCACCGCCACCGCCCGATCCACCTGGGAGATGCACATCGAGCAGCACCACCGCGGGTTCCAGAGTGGGAATAATGGAGACAGCCTCGTCTACCGTCGCTGCCTCACCCACGACGTCGACCTCGGGGCCGAGTTCGGCTCGCAAGCCCGTGCGAAAGATCTGGTGATCGTCGACAATTACGACGGTAATCGGGGTATCGCTCATGCTGCGCCTCCTGAAGATTCTGGCACTGAGACTTGCTCTCGCGGCATCTCAAGCCGGATAGATGTTCCTGTGCCACCGGGGCCTGCGACGATGTTTGCTGAGCCGCCCGCTCGCGACATGCGCCCGAGTATCGATTCGCGCACTCCCATGCGCCCATCGGGAAGCGCGTTCGGGTCAAGTCCCGGCCCCCGGTCGGTCACATCAATCGCCACGCGACCTGGCGAGACCTCTGCATAGACCGTTACGGAACCACCCGCGTGGCGAGCTGCGTTGAGCATGGCTTCCTTCGCCGCGGCGACTATGGGTTCGGGCGCAACGATCTCTTCGCCGACGCTCACGGTTTCAAAGCGCACTGCGTGGTCGTTCTCAAGCGCGGCTGCGTGTGCCCGCAGTTCCGACGCAAGTGATTCTCGGTGTGTCTGGACACCCCCGTCGCCCGACCGAAACAGCCATTCGCGAAGCTCCCGCTCTTGACCTCTCGCAAGGCGCGCGACCTCGCTGCCCGGTTCTGACCGCTGCTGAATGAGTGCGAGCGTCTGCAGCACTGAGTCGTGCAGGTGCGCGGCGATTTCTGAGCGCTCGGCCTCGCGTGCGTGGCCGGCTCGTTCAGCGATGAGCTCGCGATTCAGCCGCAGCAACCAGGGGGCAATCGCGAGCGCGACACCGGCGAGTACGGCGAGTGCTGCGGTGATCACGGTCCACGTGCTCGGAGCATCTGAAGTAACAAAGAACATGAGCACGCCGACAGCGACGAGCGCGAGTGCGGCGAGGACTCGAGGGAGCTGGTTTCGATCGGGGCGTTCGCGATCTGCGATCTGCCACCAGGTGAGACCGACCCCGACGAGCACAGCGATCCCTGGCAAGATCACCGTGAGCTGCAGTTCGACTCCGAGCTGCTGCAACACGAGCAGCACCCCAACGAGCAACAAACAGGTACCGAGCAACAGCTCAGCAACCGGCCAGTTCGTACGCCGATGCGGCGTTTCAGTGGGCGGCTCGGTGTCCGAGGGGGGCGAAGCTGGAGCGGTACGAGACTCATCACTTGGCTCTGATAGCGTCGGGGCCGCACGCGCAACTGGCGCGGTCGCCGTTGCAGATACCTGGGTCACGTGGCGCGCCTGAGATACCGGTGTGAGGCCCGTGGGCTTCGCTTCCTGCGTGGCAGGCTTCGTGAGTGCGCGTCGCAACGGAACGATCCCGTTTGCCCCACCTTCTGGAGGCACCGTGATCCACAGCCAGACATAGAAAAACCCACCTGCGCCACCGAGCAACGCAAATATCAGCATCGCGATGCGCACGCTGAGCACCGGAACGCCGAGGTGGGCAGCGAGACCACCGCACACCCCTGCCAGCATGCGCTCGTCGCTCGCGCGCGCGAGCGGCAGTCTGTCAGGCGCCGGAGTGGTCATGCTTCTATCAAAGCATTAGGCCCCGACATTCACACGCCTCAGGGAGCCAAACCAGGGTGGGCTCAGGGTGATCCCTGATGGTGAGCGGACCACATTCCCAGCAGACTCGAAGTATGAACGAACACACTCTATCCTCAGGCGCCCAGCAGGCGCCCTTTGGCTCGGGCTTCTTCAACTGGCTTCGTGGCCTCCGAATCGAGCGCGGCTCGGACCGCTGGTTCGCCGGCGTGGCAGGCGGGATCGCGCAGCGCGCCGGCATCGATCCACTCATCGTGCGCGGCATATTCGTGGTCCTCGCCCTGCTCGGCGGGCCGGGAATTCTCCTCTACCTCGCCGGATGGCTACTGCTGCCCGGCAGCAATGGGCGCATTCACCTGGAGGAGGTCTTTCGGGGGCGAGGCGGGACCGCGGCGGTCGTCGTAACTGTCGCGGTCGGAGCAGTCATCATCCTCCCCTTCCTGTTCAATACAACGCTTGGCGGCTGGAGCCTGTGGAACGTGCTCGGTATCCCCGAGTGGTTGTCGACGCTCACAATTGTGCTCGTGTGGATCGTGGCCGTGACTGCGGCCATCATTCTCGCGGGACAGTTGTTTCTGAAGCACGGGCGCAGCGTGCGTAACGAGGAACGTGGGGCCACATCCGAGCCACGCGTCAGCACTCACCAATACGCCAGCACCGATCAATACGCCAGCACCGGGCAACCCGTCCCCGAGCAACCTACCGCTACCGAAGATCGCTTCAACGACTTCGGTCAGAAGTTCAGTGAACAAGCAAATGACCTGGGTGAGCGGATCTCTGCGAGTGCGAGCGAGTTCAGTGAGCGGGCAAGCAAATGGGGCGAGGACATCGGGAAGCAGACCGATGAGTGGAGTGCACGTTTTGCCGAGCAACACGACGCCTACCGCTTAGGAGCCGCGCACGTCGTCATCACCCTCGCGTTTGCGTTGCTCGCAGCAGGCGGGGCGGCACTCTGGACACTGAATAATGGGATCTTCGGCGCCGATCGAGGCGACCTGAATGTCGTCATTGCCGCCACGCTCGGGGCGACCGTCGTGTTCGCGTTGTCACTCATTGTCGCGGGCATCCGCGGGCGTCACACTGGCTGGGTCGGCTTCCTCGCGTTTTGCGGAGTCATCGCCCTCGTCGCAACCACTATCGTGCCGTGGGGGTCGAGGTTCCAGCCCTTCGGAATCATGGAAGTGGGAAATGAAGCGCCGGGCGCCGTACTCATCGCTGGATCGTCTCGGGTACATGTCGATGAGTTCTCAGACCGATCAAGCTTTGATGACGTCGAGGTGTGGCATCTCGCCGGCAACTCGGTCGTGACCGTGCCTGACGATGAACCGGTGATCGTTACCGTGAACCTCTTGGCAGGTAATATCTCTGGGCCATCTCTTTCTGGCAGCTCGGGGTATAGCGCGGGCCCGTTCCTGACTCGCACGTTCGATCTCACGGATGGAAAGTCAGCGTCATCCCACGTGACCGTTTACATGCTCGGCGGAAATGTTCGAGTTTCTGAAAGTCTCACTGCAGAGGAGCACGCACGATGAACACGCAGCCACTCACCCCGCCAGAACCGGAGCAGAACAGTGCAGCGCCGACTCCCCCCGCACCACCCGCACCCGAGCCCCCAAGCGCTGCTCCCACGACACCAATCTCCGAACAACAGGCGTCGACAGCCGCACCGGCTGCTGCCGCTCAGAAGCCGACCTCGATGCCGCCCACGAAGCCGACGCCGCGCACGAGTCCCATTGTGTGGGGTTCGCTCATCCTGGTGTTCTGCGCCTATGTGTTCGTGCGCACTGAGGGTTGGTCTGTCGACACCACAACCTGGCTCATCACGACCATCATTGGATTAGGCGCTCTGCTACTCGTCGTAGGTATCGCGGTGCTTCTGCGAAATACGCGGCAGAACCGCTAGCGCGACTTACTGCATGATTCTCGGAATGGGGCGTGTTTCAGCCGCAAGCCAGTGCAGCGGGATCTCGATCACTACTCGAGTGCCTCCGCCAGAGTCAGCGCCCCATGAAATTGATCCACCGAGCTCGCCTTCAATGAGTGTGCGCACGATCTGAGTGCCGAGGCCATCACCGACCGTTCCTCCGGGGAGGCCGGTACCGGTGTCGATCACTTCGACGCCGAGCCGCTCGGGTGTGCGATCCGCCCGAATGAACACCTCGCCCTCACGACCCGCAAGCCCGTGTTCGACCGCATTTGTCACCACCTCGGTGAGCGCGAGCGCGAGCGGTGTCGCGTACTCAGAAGGAAGTTCGCCAAAGCTTCCTTCCTTCCGAGGGTGCACGGTTGTGCCGTGCAGCGAAGCCACTTCGGCGGCAAGTCCGAGCACACGCTCAAAGACGACATCAAAGTCTACGATTTGAGCGAGGCCGGTCGACAGGGTGTCGTGCACAACTGCGATAGCGGCGACGCGACGCATTGCTTGCCCGAGCACCTGCTTCGCCTCTTCGGAGCGCGCGCGGCGAGCCTGCACCCGCAGCAGCGAGGCCACCGTTTGCAGGTTGTTTTTCACGCGGTGGTGGATCTCACGGATCGTCGCATCCTTCGTGATGAGCTCTTGCGCCTGCTGGCGAAGATCGCTCACATCGCGCGTGAGCACGATGCCTCCAACCCGCTCCCCATTTCGGTATACCGGGATCGATCGGAGCGCAATTGAATGGCCACGAACAAACACCTCAGTGCGCTTTGCGACCTTGCCCTGGCAGATGAGTGGCAACGACTCGTTGGTGTCGAACTGGCCCTTCAGAATTTCCTGGACAACCTCAGAGAAGTTTTGGTCTTCGATCTCGTCGCGGTACCCGAGCAGCGTAAACGTGGTTTGCGTATTCGGGCTCACGAATGTTGCTGTGCCCTCAAGATTCACTCGCACGAGACCGTCGGTCGCCCTCGGCGCACCCTGCTGGCCGCCGGCGCCACCCGGGGTGGGAAACGCGCCAGTCTGGATCATGCCGAGCAAATCATTTGACACCTCGCGGAACGCCGCAGCTATGCGCGATGCGTGCTGCACGTCGTTCGCGCTCGTGTGCACTGTCGCCACCGCGATCGGCCCGATCACTGCACCAGATGCGTCACGACGACTGATCGAATAGGCGGTGAGCCTCATCGGATTCTCTTCGTACCAGGCCGGTGACGTTGATGCCGCTGGCTGGCCGGTCTCGAGTGCCTGATCCACCACCTCTCGCCAGTCCGGGCGCAGAAAATCGCCAATAATGTCTCGATAGAACAGCGTGACGTAGCCGGTGGGGCGGCTGTGCGCGACCGCGAGATAGTCCTCGTTCTCCGTCGGCACCCAAACCACCACATCGCTGAGTGCAACGTCTGCGAGCAGCGGGAGTTCAAGTGCGAGATGTTCAAGCCACGCGAGCTCTTCTTCAGTGAGCTCCGAGTACTTGGTTGCGAGATTGCGAAGAGTTGCCACGGCTCAAGCCTAAAGCAACATTCGAATAGCACGGGCGTTGAAGCACCCCGTGCACAGGTTGAAAAGTACCCGTTGAAATTGAACCCTTGACCAGGGCAAAGCGCAGGCACGTATCGTTGTGCCTCACACCAAGGTTCTGCGTAGGGGATGAACCGTCCATTACCTATTCAGAAAGCAGTGCGATGAGTGCCGTAGCCCTCCGACTCCCCACGAGTACCGTCGAGCTTCACGAGGTTCAGACTCCCCCGCGACCAGTGCTGCGCGCGGTTGGTGATGAGCACCCTCGCGATTCCCCACACCCTCGCGCCTCTCCACACCCTCGCGCCTCTCCGGAGAGTGACAACTCCCGCGGCGACCCAGATGCTCTTTCACACACCATCATCGGCAAGATCGCAATATTCGCGTTTGAGGCTGTGGAGGGTACGAGAAACGTCGGCCAGCTTGGGAAGTGGATCTCGTACACCGTTGCACAAGAACTCGCACAGTACCGTGCGCTCACCATTGAGCGCCGTTCGCTCTATCGCGATTCGCGCAGGCATGTTCCATCGGTACGCCTGGTGCGCACCTCGACACCCGCCGAGCGAGTTGTCGAGGCCACCGTGCTGGTTCACGTGTCGGGCCGTTGCCGCGCCATCGCCCTCCGGTTTGAGCAGACGCGCGGCCGCTGGCAGGCGACCTCCATCACGATCTTGTAGTTCGCTATGTCGAACTCCGAGTAACGCCGCATCGAGGTCGAACTCGGGCTACTCCCTCTCTGCCCACTGTTGTTAGCGTTGAAGCTTGCGCGGCGTTTCCCCACGCATTTGCTCATGAAAGAGGACCCAGTGAACGACGTTCACGAGCCGCACGACATTGCACGGCCGCACGAATACGACCACCGTCACTCCGACACGACATCGGGATGGCTACGCGCGACCGTATTCGGCACGATGGACGGGCTGGTGTCAAACATTGGCCTCATTGCCGGCATCGCCGCCGCCGGCGCATCGAACCCGATCGTCGCCATCACTGGCATCTCAGGTCTCATCGCGGGCGCAATTTCGATGGCGCTCGGCGAGTTCACCTCGGTGCGAACCGCAAATGAGCAGCTCGATGCAGAGGTGCGAACTGAACGGGAAGCGCACCTGCGCAATCCACAGGGTGAACAAGCCGAACTGACCGCATTGTTTCGGCGGGTCGGCATGAGCACAGAAGTCGCAAATCTCGCTGCGGCGCAGGTGCACAAGAATGACGAGCGCGCCGTTCGCGTACACATCACGCACGAGCTCGGAATCAACCTCGAAGAACGCCCGTCGCCCCTCGTTGCGGCGGTCTCGTCGTTCCTATCTTTCGCTATAGGTGCGTTCATCCCGATCATCCCGTTCGTGTTCGGAATCGGCAATCTCTGGATCGGCCTCGCATTCGGAGGGGTCGGCCTGCTCATCGCAGGCGGTCTCGCTGCAATCACCACGAAGCACAATTGGCTGTGGGGTTCAGTGAGGCAGCTTCTGTTTGGCGGTATCGCCGTAGCGGCGACATACACGATCGGCATGCTGCTTGGGGTCTCCGAAATCGGCTAACGTGTTGCAGGCTTTAAACGCGTAAGCTGTACGCGTGCCAAATCAGGAGTTCGTTGACGCTGTACTCGCAGTCGTCGAACGCATTCCGCGCGGACATGTGATGACCTATGGTGATGTCGGAATCGCGATTGGGTCGGAAGCACCGCGCGCTGTCGGCCGGGTCTTGGCGCTGTACGGACACGCAGTCGCTTGGTGGCGGGTGGTGCCCGTAAGCGGGCTTCCGCCTCAGGGACATGCGAGGCTGGCGCTGCCCCACTACCGCGAAGAGGGAACACCGCTTCGACGCGTCACCTCGCCCGATGACTATCGAATCGCGCTCTCCTCTGCTCGGCTCCCCTTCACGCACGACATCTATGCGGAGGTCGCATTTTGAGTGGGGCCCTTCCTATCCGTCTTGCATTTACCCGCGGGGTTTCACCGAACAAGTGGGCAGGGCGCTGGAAACGCGCGGTCCCAGAGCGTGCGCTCGAACTCATTCCGTTCGAACGACCCTATGGCCTTGCTCGGGGCGGGGATGCCGCCGATGCCGACATGCAGCTCGCCCGTTATGCGCCCGGCAAGCGTCCGACGCAGATGGATGATCAGGGGATCCGCACCCACCACTCGATTCTGCTGTACGAGGAATCGATTGCACTCGTGCTGCCACGCGAACATGAGCTTGCCGAGCAGGCAGAGATCCACGTGAACGACCTCGCGCTCATCACGCTCATTGACCACCCGGGCCACGCACCCGAATGGCCCACGGCAGAGCCTTGGGAGGATCCGGAGTGGAAACCCAAGCATCTGTCAGCTGCACTCGAACTCGTAGCAACGGGCGCTGGCGGTTTGCTCGCCCCGCTGCCGCTCGCTCGGCACCTCTCGAGCAAACGCGATCACGCGCTGCTCGAGCTCATCGGCGAAGTACCGCTTGCGGCCAGCACAATCTGGGCGGTGTGGGGGGTGGATCGGGACTCTCCCGATCTCCAGCAGCTCGCCGGCATCATGCGGGGTCGCACCGCGAATTCGTCGCGGCGACTACGAAACGACGAATCCAAGGTTTCCGGGAATCGCCCGCCCGAACAGAAGGGTCAGCAACCCCAGGCGAAAAAGAAGCCGGCGCTCAAGCCCAATTCACGGGGAGCCCAGCTCGCGGCGGCACGCGAGAAGGCTGAACGCGCAAAGGCCGCGAAACGCAAGTCGAAGAAGCGACGCTAGAGGTCGCTCGCGGCCACATCGAACGTGCCACACATCGTCGGCCCCTGCTCGTACCCGGTCATGAACCACTTCTGCCGCTGCTCTGAAGTTCCGTGGGTGAATCGGTCAGGATCCACTTGCATTCCCGCATTCTCCATGATGTTGTCGTCACCGACGGCTGCGGCAGCGCTCAGGGCATCGTTTATCTGAGTCTGCGTAATCGGCTGCAGGAACGGCACACCGCTGTCGTCGGTGATTGTTTGCGCGGCTCCCACCCAGGCCCCCGCGAAGCAGTCAGCCTGCAGTTCGAGCCGCACAGAACCAGAGGAAGCTCCCGATTCACGTCCGGCCTGATCGAGTGAGCCGATGAGATTCGAGACGTGGTGCCCCCACTCGTGAGCAAGCACGTACATTTCGGAAAGAGAGCCGCCCGTTGCGCCGTAGGTGCTTCGCAGCGTCTCAAAGAACGAGACATCGACGTAGATCGCCTCCTCGGGCGGGCAGTAGAACGGCCCGGTCGCGGCAGACGCGGTTCCGCACTGAGACTGCGTTGATCCACTAAAGAGCACGACGGGTGCCGGTGCACGGTAGTTGTTCACTTGCGACGCCCAGTAGCGGTTAAGCGAGTCGCTCGCTGCGGCCATGCGGCATTCTGCGTTCTCGTTTGCGTCTTGGCCGGTCTGGCAGTTGTCAAGCGCCACCACTTCCTCGCTCGACGATCCGCCACCAGCGCTGCTGAAGACAGATGCGAGGCCTGTGAGGTCGACGCCGAGCAGCTGCGAGCCGATGAACAGGATGACAAGCAGCCCGATGCCGCCGCCACCGACCGCGAGACCACTTCGGCGAGCACCGCCGCTTCGCTTCTGCACGTGGCTCGTATCGACGCGCACGTTGTCGTTAAACGTCAAGGCTGCTCCTGGCTGGTGTTGGGTGACGTTGAATTCGTTGTCGTGATTAGGTTCTAGGCGTTGTCACTTACTGTCGATAGTAGTGCTCGATAGACACTTTGCGGACTGAGTTCTTAAAGGGTCGCGTTTGAAACGCGAGACTCCCGCAAAGGATGGGGAGCTTCCGCGGATTGTGGCGATTGGCGGACACTCGTATCGGCTAGATGCGCAAACGTAGGCAAACGCTCGACAAACGAGAATGAAGCCCCGCACCCACCCAGTTGAGGGCGGATGCGGGGATCTCGGTACCGCTACCAGTCCTACCAGGAGTAGTAGAAATGAGCGTTCCAGTAGCCCCCACCAGGCCACTGGGTGCACCCCTTCACCCCATGCACGCGGAAGCCCATTACCCGCTTGACACGCATCGCCTGGTTGAGAGCATCTGAGCAGGCCGAACCTGTCGATCGGCTGATGCTGTAAGCCTGTGTTGTTGCCTCGGCGGGCGCCGGGGAAGCAACTACCCCAACTCCCGTGAGAGCGCCGAGAGCGAGCGCTCCTGCTGCAATGCGGGCCATCATCTTCATCGATTTCTCCTTCGTGCTAGGTGGCGTAACTTCAGAAGGCTAACGCGCCCAATGGGACGCTCGCGGCTTCAAGAGAAATTTCTAGAAAATCGACCAGCCTGTCCTATCCGTAAGTTCACCCAGCGCCGCCATACCTATGAGCGAGTTACCGGAGGCATCGAGGCCCGGCCCCCACACACAAATTGAGCACACGTCGGGAACGATCGCGAGGATACCGCCGCCGACACCCGACTTGCCTGGCAGTCCCACGCGGTAGGCGAACTCGCCCGCCGCGTCATAGAAACCCGAAGTAAGCATGACCGCATTGACTCGCTTCGCCTGGGCCTCAGTGAGCCATTCGCGTCCGTGATTCCCCTGACCGTCACGGGCGAGAAAGAGCCCGGCGGTTGCGAGGTCCTCGCACGAAATCGCAATTGAACACTGATTCACATAACTGTCGAGTACCTGAGAAACCTCGTTACGGAGGTTTCCGAAGCTCCGTAAAAAGTGGGCGGTTGCAGCATTTCTATCGCCGTGAGAGAGCTCAGACGCAGCGGTCAATGCGTCGATTGAGATGCTCTCGTTCCCCGATTCCGTTCGGAGAAAATCGAGCACGGAGGGCACGTGCTGTTCCTCGAGCGATATGAGGTGATCCACAACCACAAGCGCACCCGCATTCATGAACGGATTGCGCGGAATGCCGCGCTTGTACTCGAGCTGCGCGAGCGAATTGAATGCCGCGCCCGATGGCTCACGACCCACTCGCGCCCAGATCTCCTCGTCATCCCCAGCAATCGCAAGGGCAAGCGAAAACACTTTCGAGATGCTCTGGATTGAGAACTCGACCGCGGAGTCACCAACCGCGTATCTCTCTCCGTCGACCGTGCTGACCGCCATTCCAAATTGGTCTGGGTTCACCGCTGCGAGACGAGGAATGTACTCAGCCACATTGCCCGACCCAATGAGTGGTTGAACAGAGTCATACACGGTTTCGAGCACACGTTGGAGATCCATACTTGCCATGCTTCCAGGCGAACCTGAGCTACCGGCGCGCGGCCTTCTTCGCCTCAGCTTTCGCCTGGGCGCGCAGCTCTTTCTCGTGCACGGGCCAGGTGCCTGCTGCGCGCTGCGCGTCTACGTAGGCTTGGGCTTCCTCCTGGCGTTCGGCCTCGATACCTGTCGCAATCTCGGCTCGCAGAAGTTCGTCTGGCAGTCCAAACGCATCGACGAGGTCGACCGCGTGTTCGCGCACCCGGCGGATGAGACGATCAACATAGGCAGTGAGCGCCTCGGCGCGCTGACCCGAGATGCGACCGTGCACGAGGAACCAGGTCATGTTGCGCTCGAGCAGGCCGAGCCCAAAGAGATCGCGCACCCACGTCATGATCTGCTTCGTTCCCGGATCCGTGAGCTTTTCGACTTCTTCGGTCAACGCCTCCCACTGCAGGAGTTCGACGTGCGCCGTCGCCGCCTGAATGAGCTTGTGCTGTTGCGCGTTGAACGCGTCTTCGCTCAGCTGAGTTCGTTCGGCCTTCGGCACATCCTTTCCTGCGTCGCGCAGCGCCGAAGCGATTTCGGCGATCATCGTTTCAACCCGGTCGGCGAGCAACTCGCGTTGCGCCTCCGCGGTGCGCAAGCTCTCAATGGATCGCGCCATCTGCCCAAGGTCAGCGATGCTCTGGCCGAGTTGCCGCAGCCCAAACCGGCTCACGCGATCGCCAAGCTGGCTCGCTGCCGCACGTGCGTAGGCTGCCTTATCTCCGTCCTTGAACTGGTCGGCATAGTCAGTGAGCAACCGCTTGCCTACGAGTTGCAGGAGCACATTGTTGTCGCCCTCGAACGTGACATAGATATCGAGATCAGCGCGCAGGCCAGTGAGGCGATTCTTCGCCATGAAGCCGGCTCCACCGCACGCCTCGCGCGCCTCTTGAAGCGTGTCGAGCGCAGCCCAGGTCGACAGCGGTTTGAGCCCGGCCGCGAGGGTCTCAAGGTCTTCGCGATTCTCATCGGTGTCTTTCACGCCTGAGAACACTTCGTCGAAGACCGTGAGCAACCGCTCGCTGGCATACGCCATCGCGTAGGTCTGGGCGAGACGCGGCATAAGCCTGCGCTGGTGCTGACCGTAGTCGAGCAGCACGATCTCGCGGCCTGAGGCGCCCGGAAACTGGCGACGTTCATTGCCATAGCGGATCGCGATTGTAAGCGCCGCCTGCATCGCGCGCACGGCCGATCCATCAAGCGAAACACGCCCCTGCACGAGCGTGCCGATCATCGTGAAGAAGCGTCGGCCTGGACTCTCGATCGGTGACGAGTACGTGCCGTCAGCCTCGACGTTGCCGTACCGGTTGAGCAGGTGCTCTCGCGGAATCCGCACGTGTGTGAAATGCAACCGACCATTGTCGATACCGTTCAGGCCGCCCTTCACGCCGTCATCTTCGCTGCCGACGCCCGGCATCATCTCGCCGTCGGGGGTGCGGATCGGTACGAAGAACGCGTGCACGCCATGGTTCACACCCTTCGTAATGAGTTGGGCGAAGACCACAGCCGCTTGTCCGTGGAGCGCCGCATTGCCGAGAAACTCCTTCCACGCCCCAGCGAACGGGGTGTGGATCTCGAACTCTTCTGCTTCTGGGTCGTATGTCGCCGTGGTTCCGACCGAGGCGACATCAGAACCGTGCCCAATCTCGGTCATTGCGAACGCTCCCGGCAAGGAGAGATCCATCACTGCGGGCAGCCACTTCTTATGGTGCTCCTCAGTTCCGAGGTGCAGAATTGCGGAGCCAAAGAGCCCCCACTGCACGCCGGCCTTGATCTGCATGGACGGGTCGGCGAGCACGAGTTCTTCGAACGACGCGACGTTGCCACCGTGGTTGTCGCCACCCCCAAGATCCTTCGGGAATGCGCGCTGCACGGCCCCCTCATCGGCGAGTTGCTGCAGCTGGCCGAGCGCACGAATACGATGCTCGTCCATGGGCTGGCCGTGTATCGTGTGAAAGCGTTCTTCAGACGCCAGCGCACGTGATGCGAGCCGTTCGGTCTTCCATTTGCCGAGGAGCGAATCCGCGACAAGTTGTACGTTTAAGCGTGGCACCCTAGTCATATTGCCAGGCTAGGCGGCACATCAGGCGCATTCAAGCGGCCACCGTTCACTCGACAACCTCATCACCGGCAGAGACCTGACGATTGTGCAAAACCACCAATGCGGTGCACAAGAAACTATCGCAACCCTCTAGCGACGGTTCGACGCAGTACCGGGTTCATACGCCCCAAAGAACGTGGGTTCAATACCCGCTTCTTCGAGCTGCTCGCGGGTGCGTTTCTGGCGAGTCCTCGGTATAAGCGTGATGACCTCGCCCTCTCGGCCAGCGCGCCCGGTGCGACCAGAGCGGTGCACAAAGGTCTTGGCGTCGTCGGGTGGGTCGAGCTGCACCACAACATCAACGTCATCGATGTGGATCCCTCGCGCCGCCACATCTGTCGCCACGAGCACGCGCGATCTTCCGGTCGCAAACTTTTCGAGGTTGCGTTCACGCCGCGCTTGGCTCAGGTTTCCATGAAGCGATGTGGCCGAGATGCCGGCGCCTGTCAGCAGTTCAGTAACCCGCTCGGCGTAGGCGCGCGTGCGACAGAACAACATGATCCGCCCGCGTAACTGTGCGAACTCGAGCACCGCCTCGTCCTTCTCCTCGCGAAGCACCATGAACACCCGGTGCGGCACGGTAGAATGGGTCTTCGGCGCCTCGTGCGCGGCCGGATCAGTGAGAAACTCAGCGACGAGCTCCTCAACCTCCCGGTCGAGCGTCGCTGAAAAGAGCAGGCGCTGCCCGCCCCGCACCGTCTGCCTGAGCGTCCACTGCGTCGCCTCGAGAAACCCAAGCTCGCACAGGTGATCTGCCTCGTCGATGACCGAGACCAGCACCTCGCGGAGGTCGAGCTTGCGACGTTGCACCAGGTCGCGAATGCGCCCGGGCGTTCCGATGACGATGTCGATGCCACGCTCAAGCGCATGCACCTGCGGGTCGATGGGCACCCCGCCTACGAGCTGTGCGGTGTAAAAGCCGACCGACCTCGCAAGCGGCTGCACCGTGCGATCGATCTGCAGCGCAAGCTCGCGGGTCGGGGCGAGAATGAGTGCTTTCGGGTTCCGCGCGGGGGTGCGTTTTCCGCGGTCGATGCGCTCACCGCGCTTCGCGGGTTTCGCATGTTGTGTGGATCGCTTCTCCCCCAGCAAGCCTTGGGCTTTCAGCGCGAGCAGCCGCTCGACGAGGGCGGCACCGAACGCGATCGTCTTGCCAGATCCCGTCTCCGCTCGCCCGAGGATGTCTCGGCCCGCGATCGCGTCTGGAATCGTGGCAACCTGGATCGGAAAAGGTGACTCGGCGCCGAGCTCACCGAGCGTTCGCACAAGATTCTGACCGAGCCCGAGGCTCGCAAATGTCTTGCCAACCGTGTCTTCAGCCGTGGTGAGTTTCGCCTCGAACTTCCGCGGGCCGGGCCCCCGCTGCTGCGGGGCCTGAGCTTCAGAGCTCGATCCACCCCGAGCGTCGGCGCCCGACTTGGCGCTCGCACTCGCCTGAGCGCCCGCAGGTGACCTGCGATCTGCCGCATCTTTGGGAGACCTCGTGCCGCCCGAAGAGGCATCTGCGCTCCCCGCACCCTCGGCTCGGGTGCCGTACTTTCGCTTCGGCGCTCGTCCCCTGTTCGGATCGTAATTCTTCGGCGCTTTAAACCCGCGCCGCCGCTTCTGTGCCACGTCTCAGTCCTCGCCCCCTGCAGGCGCCGCCGGCTCGGGGCGTTCCTGCTGGTCAGACTGCGCGCTCTCCCGGGCGCTACGGCGAGCGGCGCGGCGTTCCCGCAGGGTTTCGCGTCGGCGTTCCACGATGTAGTAGAACGTGGGGAGGACCACAAGGGTGAGCACGGTTGATGAGAGCAATCCACCGATCACCACCACGGCGAGCGGCTGCGAGATGAAGCCGCCCTTGCCCGTGACCCCGAGCGCCATCGGCGTGAGCGCCAGAATTGTCGCGAGAGCCGTCATTACGATGGGGCGAAGACGCTGCAGGGATCCGTGCAGCACGGCCTCCCGAAGCGCGTCACCTCGCTCTCGGTATTGATTCACGAGGTCGACGAGCACGATCGCGTTCGTCACTACGATGCCGATGAGCATGAGCACGCCGATGAGCGACGCTACGCCGAGCGGTATGCCCGTCGCGATGAGTAGCAGCAGCGCGCCGGTCGCGGCGAACGGCACAGAAACGAGCAGCAGCAGCGGTTGGAGGAGGCTGCGGAACGTCGCAACCATAACGACATACACAATGAGGATCGCTGCGAGCAACGCGAGGCCGAGCTGTTCGAACGCATCTGCCTGCTGCGACATGACGCCGCCGATGCTCGCCGCGGCTCCGGTTGGCAGGTTGACCGCTTCGAGCGCGCTCGTCACCTCTGCGCTCGCGACGGTGAGGTCGTCGGCCTTTGGTAGTGCCGATACCGTCACCATGCGCTGATTGTTCTCGGTGCGCACAGTGACCGGCCCATCGGCGAGTTCAACTGTCGCGAGCTCGTCGAGTCGCTTCTCACCGAGCGCAGTCTGTACCTTCAGCGCTTCCACGCCATCGATGTCTTCGGGCGCGACACCGAGATCCACGTAGACGTTCACGGTCGAGTCGTCGATTGTGATCTCTCCGACGCGGCTCGGCTGCATGCTACCCGAGACCATGCTTGCAACGGCGACCTCACTCAGTCCCGCTTCTGCTGCCGCCTCGCGATCCACCGTGACACTGAGGTATGGGCGTGAGCTGCCGAGATCGCTCTCGATCTGCTCGAGACTGGATTGTTTCTTGAGCTCTTCAACAACCGCGTCACTCGCTTCAGCGAGAGTCTCCTGATCTGGCGCTGTGACATTCACCTGAATCGCGCTCGTCAGCGAGACACCGCCACCAGATTGGCCGAGTGCAAATTCACCCGCGTCATCGAGCACATCGACGGCAGAGCGGATCGACTCCTTCACTGCCGCTTGATCTGCATCCGGATCAATCGTGAGCGAGTAACTGATCGCCCCATCCGATCCACCGCCGAAGAGTGCGGCAATGCCGGAGTCGTCGCCGCCAATCGAGACCTGTACGATCTCGATCTCAGGCACATCCTCGAGGGCTCCCTCGACGCGCTCGACCTGTTCGAGCTGCGCATCGAGGCTCACACCCGGTGCGAGCGTCTGCGTGAGACCGATCGAGTTCTGTTCATCTTCGCTCAGGAAGTTTGTTTTCATGAACGGGGTCGCAAGCACTGTTCCGCCAAGAATGAGCACCGAGATGAGTAACGTGATGGCTGGGCGCTTCAGGGTCCATTCGATGATCGGCCGGTAGCCCTTGGCGAGCCAGTTCGTCGCCCGGGCCTCGCTGCTCTCCTCGGACTTCGAGGTCGCTGGGGCCACATCTTTGCGCTTCTCTGGCTTCAAGAACCAATAGGCAAGCACCGGCACGATGGTGAGTGACACGAACAGCGACGCGGCAAGCGCAATCGTCACGGTGAAGGCGAACGGTTTGAACAGCTCCCCGACCATGCCGCTCACGAAGGCCATTGGGAGGAACACCGCAACGGTAGTAATGGTCGCGGCCGTGATCGCACCGGCTACCTCGCGCACAGCGCGGATAATGGTGCGCGTTCTGTCAGCCCCGACGACGAGGTGGCGCTTGATGTTCTCGATGACCACAATCGAGTCGTCAACCACGCGTCCGATTGAGATCGTGAGCGCCCCGAGCGTGAGCATGTTGAGCGTGTACTCGGCGAAGTTCAACCCGATGAACGCGAGGAGCACCGACGTCGGAATTGAGATGGCCGTGACGAGCGTTGCACGCACCGACATGAGGAACACAAGGATGATGAGCACCGCGAACACGAGACCGAGCAGGCCCTCGGTTGTGAGCGACTCGATCGACTGTTCGACATACGGAGCTTGATCGAACACCACAGTAAGCTCTGCGCCGCCGAGCTGCTCAGAAATATCATCGATCTGCTGCTGCACGAGGTGAGACACCTCGACGGTATTCGCCTGCGACGTCTTCGTCACGGCGATCGTGAGTGCGGGTTCTCCGTTGACGCGAGAGTACCCGGTGATCGGATTCGGTTCGAGCGTGACGTCCGCAACATCTCCGATGGATACGACCTCGCTGAGCGATGGAGCCTCGACCGACACACCCGGGGGCAACGTCTGCCCCTGCTGCGCCAACTGTGCTTGCTGGGCCTGCTGTGCTTGCTGGGCCTGCAGAGCCTGCTGGTACGCGGCAAACTCCTGCGCAGTACGGGGAATGGTAATCGAGGAGATGTCATTTGCGGAGGTGAGTCTCGACCCGAGTTGCACCGCGAGCGTCGAACCCTCGTTCTCCACGGTTCCTCCCGCAACGAGCACACCGCTTTGCTGCAAGGCATCGGTGATCGATTGGGTGGTCAGGCCGCGATCGGCCAGCGCATCTGCGTCGGGCAGAATCGTGACCCGGTCGCCACGGGCCCCCGAGAGCTGCGCCTGGCGCACGCCATCAAGATCGCCGAGCGAGGGAACCACGAGGCGATCGATAAGTCTTGCGGTCTCTTCTGCATCAACGCCCGCTGGCGGTGTCACCGCGATCTGAATGATCGGAAAGTCGTCGAGGCTGCCGGCGAGCACCTGAGTGTCTGCGGTCGACGGCAGCATTTGAGAAATGCGGCTGACAGCACGCTCGACCTTTTGCTCGGTGGCCGGGATATCGACGCCATACGTGAACTCAGCAAGCACAACCGAACTTCCCGTGTTCGAGGTCGCCGTCGTGTTCTCGAGCTGCGGTACCCCGCGCAATGCGGTTTCGATCGGCCCAGAGACATCGTTGTTCACCACCTCGGGCGAGGCACCCGGGTAGGTGGTAACCACGGCGATCGCGGGATACTCAATTGAGGGCATGAGTTCCTGCTTCAGCGAACTCATGCTGATGACTCCGAACACCGCCGCCACAATGGTGACGAGCGCTATGAGTGCTCTGTTCTTGAGGCTGAGCACGGTGAGGAGATGCATGCTGTGAATTATTTCACGGGCTCACTGATAAATGATCGGGTCTGCAAAGAGCGCATAATAGAGGAGTGCCTGTGATCCACCGCCGAACACTCGGTGCCGTTACCCCCGCCGATTTTGACCGACTGCATTCGCTCAGGCGCATGCAGGGGCTCGCTCTCGGCCTCTTGGGTTTCATGGCGGTACTGTTTGTCGTTTCGTTCATCTTTCAAGACCGGCTTCCTTGGCTTGCATACGTGCGCGCCGCGAGCGAGGGCGGCATGGTCGGCGCGCTTGCCGACTGGTTTGCGGTGACCGCGCTCTTCCGGCATCCGCTCGGGCTTCCGATTCCGCACACGAACCTCATCGCCAACAAGAAAGATGAGATTGGTGAGGGTCTTGGCTCTTTCATCGAAGAGAACTTCCTCGCAGACGACGTTGTGCATAACAAGCTTTCAGAGATCAGCGGGGCGCGCATGGCGGGCGAGTGGCTCTGCACCCCAGGCCATGCCGAACGGGTCAGTGAAATGATCTCCGGTATCGCACTCGGTGCGCTCACCGTGCTCGATGACGCAGACGTGCAAGAACTCACCGAGTCGCTCGTGCGACGCCACGTTGTGGATCCTGAATGGGGGCCGCTGCTCGGTCGGGCAACCGAGTCATTCGTGACCGGAGGGCACCATGAGGCACTCGTCGAGCTCTCGGCGGGACGCATCGAGCAGTGGCTCGTACAGCACCCTCGCGCATTCGACCAGATGCTGTCATCTCAATTACCGCAGTGGGTGCCGAGCATTGTCGATCGGTTTGTGGATCACCGCATTCACGCCGAAGCTGTGCGTTTCGTGCGCCGTGTAGCAACTGAGCCCGATCACCCTGCGCGCTCGGCGATCACTAGGTTTCTTGAGGATCTCTCGCACGACCTCCAGCACCAGGATTCGCTACAGGAGCAACTGGAAGCGTTCAAACACGAGGTGTTCAATAGTCCGAGGATCCGTACCCTCGCCGCGAGCACCTGGCAGGCCGCTCGCGCCGCGCTCGTCGAGATGCTCGAGGACCCGCAGAGCGAATTGAGACAGCGCATGACCGTTGCTCTGCAGGATTTTGGGCACAACCTCGAAGCCGATTCGACTCTGCAGTTCAAGATTGATGTGTGGGTTATGAACGTCGTGGAATATCTTGTGAGCACCTACAGACACGACCTCGCGCAGGTCGTCTCTGACACCGTACAGCGGTGGGACACTCAGGAGGCCGCCGAGAAGATCGAACTGCAGGTTGGTAAGGATCTGCAATACATCCGCATCAATGGCACCGTGATTGGATCGCTCGCGGGACTCGCAATTTTTGCGATTGCGCAGCTCATCATTGCCCCGCTCGCGGGCGTGTAGAAGCGCGTTCAGTCCTGTGCGAACGCGATGGGGAGCAACATGTCTTGCACTCGGTCGCTGCTCGCGGTGTGGTCGGCCCGAGTCACGATTGCACACTTCTGTGCGATGCAGTCGAGCACATCACTTACCGGTTCTGGCACGGTGAGGCGCACTTCAAACGAACCCTCCGCGGAACTCTCATACGTGTGCGAGGCAAATGCGCGCCACGCCCAGTCGTTCGTCACCCACGCACTCGATAGCGCATGGCCAGAGTCGATGTCACCTTCCTCCGCACCCTCGGGGATACCCCCGAGACACGGGCCCGGCTTTATATCCGGCGACTCGGGAATAGCGCAAAAACTCACGTATATGCCGATGCCGGAATCAAATCCGTCACCCGACACGACCAGCTCATCACCCACGCGTACCGCGGACAAATCTGCGGGCTCACCGTCATCCGAAGTGACCTTCAATGCTCGAGTGCGCCCGTCAGCACCGGTCGCACTCGACTCTGAGACGTAATGAGCGGGGATTTCTTGGCCGGACCCGCCAGCGCTGCGGTGCGTGAGTATGGGAAGCAACACTGTAGCGACGACAGCGAGCACGACGAGCGCCACCAGGAGCAGCGCAACCAGCACAATGCGCGAGACGGATCGTTTGGATGCTGACTCGTTCATATCCACATCGTATCGCTGCAAGTGCGCATCAGCACATGCTAGAATCAACCCCATACGTCCATGTTGAAAGAAGTACTGCCTCGCATTTATGCGAGGCCCGAATGTGTAAGGGGGTCACGCATGGGGCGCGGCCGTCAGAAGGCAAAGCACACCAAGGTCGCACGGGAGCTGAAGTACTTCAGCCCGAACACCGATTACTCGCAGCTTGAGCGCGAGCTCGCTTCGAGTAATCCCTCAGACGAGGATCGTTGGGCTGAGTATGCAGACAAATACAGCGACGACAGCGACGACGACAGCGCTGAAGGCGAAGACAAGTAAACTCGGGCCGAGGTAAGCCCGAGGCTGCATTCCCGTTGCTATTGCAGCGCAGGGAACGCAGCCGAAAGACTACTTTCCCTGTGCCGCGACAGCGGCAGCACCAGCTGCTGCTGCTTCGGGGTCGAGGTACTGACCTTTGCCCGTTGGGGTGCCATCTTCGTTGATCTCGTAGACGAGTGGCATTCCGGTCGGAATGTTCAGTGAAGCAATGTCTGCGTCTGAGATCTGTTCGAGATGCTTCACGAGCGCCCTCAGCGAGTTTCCGTGCGCGGTGACGAGCACGGTCTTGCCTGAGTTCAGCTCGGGCAAGATACTGTTCTCCCAATACGGAACGAGCCGGGTGACAACGTCTTTGAGGCACTCGGTGTGCGGCCGCTCGCCATCGATGTGTGCGTATCGCGGATCATTCGCCTGCGACCACTCACTCGCGTCGTCGAGCACGGGAGGCGGCGTATCGAACGAACGGCGCCACTCCATGAACTGTTCTTCACCGTATTGCTGCAGCGTCTCTGCCTTATCGAGGCCCTGAAGCGCACCATAGTGACGCTCATTGAGACGCCACGAGCGTTCCACCGGGATCCACATACGATCAGCTGACTCGAGCGCGAGGTTCGCGGTCTGAATCGCGCGGCTGAGTACCGAAGTGAAGAGGACGTCTGGCAACTTGCCCGCCTCGGCAAGGAGCTTGCCCGCGTTGGCTGCCTCGGTGCGCCCCTGTTCGGTGAGTCGCACATCGACCCATCCCGTGAATAGATTCTTCTTGTTCCACTCGCTCTGGCCGTGACGGAGCAGGATCAACGTGTTGGTCATGCTTCCAGCTTACCCAGTCGGCCGAGCCGTAAGACTACAACCGCTTCAGCTTTGGGATATCGCGAGTCGCTCCGGCGTCGCTCGGCACGATAACCTCTTGGGCGGCAGCGATGAGTGCGCCGGGCGCCGCATTCGCATCGGCAGCGTCCTCCCCTCCGCGAACCTCGAGCGGGGCGTCTGCCGGGAGCGCCCGTTTCAGAAGCGCGAGCGCGATTCCACCCCACTCATGATGGAGGGCGGCGCGAGTTATGCGACCGACCGGGCGCGCATCCGCCTGCCCGCCCTCGCCGGCCTTGAACACGAGGGCGCCGGGCACCGGCAATTCACCATCTGATCCATCGAGATGCAGGAGTGTGAGCCTGCGCGGCGGATGGCCAAGGTTGTGCACCTTCGCAACGGTCTCTTGCCCCCGGTAGCACCCCTTGTTGAGGTGCACGGCAGAGCGCAACCAGTCAAACTCGTGGGGGATGGAGCGCTCATCGACGTCGCCAATCCGCGACGGGCGCCAGGCGCGAATCTCAAGCGCATCGAGCGCCATCGTGCCCGCCGTACGCAGGGCGCCTGAACGCACCAGCCCCGCGATTTCGTCCAGTGACTCCCTCGGAAAGACCAGCGTCGTCGCGCTCCACGAAACCCCAGGGTGCTCACCGTTCGCGTACTGAATGCCGCCAGGCGTGACCGCTGCCCACGGATCTTCCCAGACCACCGCTGGATGCAGGTCGCGGAGTGCACCGAGCGCCGATCCACCCGCGAACGCGAGCACCGCGGCGAAGTCTTCGGTGCGGTCTACCACCTCGACCCGCAATGCAAACCGCATACGGTTCAAAAACGCGAAGAGCGACGCCGCATTGGCGTCGACGAGCAACCACGTTGTCTCGCCATCATCGACAACGCGAATCGCGTGCTCGATGCGGCCGTTCGGATCGAGCAGAAGCGTTTCGGTGCTTTCCCCCGGACGAAGTCCTACGAGTTGCTGACTCGTCATCGAGTGCAACCACGTCAGCCGATCCACACCGCTGACGGTCACGATGCCGTGGTGAGACAGATCGACCACCGCGTCGCCCGCCTCAAGCGCGCGCTGTTCCTGCACGGGCGCACCATAGTGCGACGCGACGACCTCGCCGACAGCGCCCGGGAGATGAAGCAATGGACTGGTCACGCGACCACCAGCTGTACTACTGCTGCCCCTTGAAGAGCTTGTAAATAACCGTGCCCGAAACCCACGCGATCGCGAGGCCCGCGAGCCCGAGAAGACCAAGGAAGAAAAGTTCTAGTGCCAAGAGCATGACTTCAGTCTAGCAACTCGCGAGTGACCAGCGAATCAGAGAAATGCGCCGATGAGGTCGATGACGGCAATCACCACAACAGAACCCGAAATGCTGAATGCGAGCCGACTAATAAAGCCCTCACGCTGCGCTGTTCCAAGTTGCAGCGCGAAGGACACAAGTGTCGACACTCCGATAGCGAGCACCAGCCACGGAAACCGAACCGCATCAGTGAAGACGGTCACCAACACGCCAATTATTGCCGCGACTGTCCAGGCAATAATGAGCCGAGACAGGTGCCACTGCACCGGCTCAGAGTTCTCTGGGGTACCCACCCTCACATCCTCCCATACCGCGCACCAGTAATATATATACCGGTCCGATGCTGGAAGGGGGACGCGCATGCAGCTACTCCTCTTAAGCGCGGGCGAACACACCCCGCTCCCCTCACTCGAGGTGCTTGCCCACGAAGTCATCACGGCCTCAATTGAGTCTCCGATGTACGCATTCGTCGCTCGGAACGGGGCAGACGGGCGCGGAGAGTTCGCGCCGAGCGCGATCCTTATCGATGGAACCGTCTCTCCCTCTGCAGCACGCAACGCTGCGCTCACTCTTTCTGGCCGCACCGAAGTGCCGCGGGTCGCGCTCCTTCGCGATGCGGCACTCGCAGCTATTACTCCTGAGTGGGACATCGCCGATTTCCTCACGCCAGACGCGAGCCCTGCTGAGATCGAAGTGCGACTCAGGCTACTCATCGCGAAGGCAGCGAGGGAAGAAACCGAACAGCCAGGCGCTGTGGAAGAGTCAGGTATCGAGATCGATGAATCGAACTTTGTGGCGAAAGTGCACGGCCGCACCCTCGATCTCACCTACAAGGAATACGAACTGCTCCATTTCCTCGCGCTCAATCCCGCGCGCGTGTTCACTCGCGAGCAACTCCTCGCGGATGTCTGGGGTAGCGACTACTTTGGAGGTACCCGCACGGTCGACGTGCACGTCAGAAGGCTCCGGGCAAAACTGGGTGAACACGAGTGGCTCATCAGCACCGTTCGCGGCGTTGGATACGGTTTCGCGAGGGGTCGCAGGGAAGAGGAGGACTGATGGTCGCCCTGATTTCTCGTGCCGCGGGTGCTGAGGAGGCCCGCCCGCTGCTCGATCGTGCCGAGCGGTTCGACGGTTCGTCCCCGATCTCGGATCAGGCACTCCTCGCAGTGTCGCAGCGCCAGCGCGACCTGTGGATGTTCACGGCGCCAGCTACTGACGGCTCAGATGCTGTGAGGCCAGTCGCGGTCGGTGTGCTCGGTCAGGGTGAGCTTGACCTCGTGGTGGATCCGGAAGAGCGCGGCCGCGGCGTCGGCACGGCGGCGCTGGGCGCACTGCTCAACAACGCTTCCGGCACGCTCCTCGCGTGGTCACACGGCGACAATCCCGCCGCCGATGCACTGCTCGCGGGTGCAGAGTTCACGCCGATCCGCTCGCTCTTTCGCATGGTGCTCGACCCGGCAAAGCTGCCGGCCGAAGACAGCAATCCGTTCGCGACACGGCTTCCAGACGGGTTTACCCTCCGTTCGTTTGGGGGTGTTCAAGACCCGTCTGCGTGGGTGCGCGTCAATGCTGCCGCATTTGCGGATCACCCGGAGCAGGGCCGAGTCACCGAGGCCGACTTTGCACTCATGCGAGCGGAATCGTGGTTCGATCCACATGATCTGCTGCTGCTTGAGGATTCGAACGCGCGCCTCGCCGGCTACACCTGGATCAAGACGATCATTCACGGGAGCGATGCCGAGGTTTCGAGCGCCGATGTTCCGAGCGCCGAGGCCACAGAGACCGACGCCACAGAGACCGAGCTCTACGCAATCGGAGTTGATCCAGAATATGCGGGCCGTGGACTCGGCCGCGTTCTCCTCGAGGCCACACTTGCTCGTATGGCGACCCACTCCCCAAAGCGCGTGTCGCTCTACGTCGATGGCGAAAATGAACGGGCGGTGCGTATGTATGAAGCTGCGGGGTTTACCGTAGATTCGCGCAGCATGCAGTGGCGCAGGATGCCAGAATAGGGTCATGAGCGAAGAGACCCGCGAAATCCAGGTGGTGAATGACGGGACCCTGCCCGCAGATCGCTATATTGATCGCGAGCTCAGCTGGCTCGCATTCAATCAGCGAGTGCTCGAGCTCGCAGAGGACGAGACGATTCCGCTGCTCGAACGCGCGAACTTTCTGGCAATCTTTGCATCGAACCTTGATGAGTTCTTCATGGTGCGGGTCGCAGGGCTTAAGCGCCGCATTCTCACCGGGCTCGCGGTACCAACGAACGTGGGCCGCGCACCGACCGATGTGCTCGCCGAGATTAATCACGCCGCATACGAACTGCAGCGTCGCCACTCGCGGTGCTTTGCCGAACAGGTCAAACCGCAGCTCTCTGAAGCTGGCGTGCACATCGTTGAATGGGACGCGCTCGACGACGCCGACCGCGAAGTGCTCACGAACTATTACCAGCACCACATCTACCCCGTGCTCATGCCGCTCGCGGTCGACCCGGCGCACCCGTTCCCGTACATCTCAGGGCGCGCGCTCAATCTGTCGATCCGCGTGCTCAACCCGACCACCGACAAGGTCGAGTTCGCGCGGTTGAAGGTGCCCCAGATGATCCCCCGCTACGTTCGTGTGGATCGGCGGGAGACCGACGACAACGTGCGCTTCATACCGCTCGAAGAGCTCATTGCCAATCAGCTCGATGGTCTCTTCCCTGGCATGGAAGTGATCGATCACCACGTCTTCCGAGTCACGCGGTATGAGGACGTCGAAATCGAGGAGGATGAGACGGAGAACCTCATCCAGGCCCTCGAGAAGGAGCTACTGCGGAGGCGGTTCGGTCCTCCGATCCGCCTCGAAATCTCTGACGATATGGACGCGGCGACGCTTGAACTGCTCGTTCGCGAGTTCGACATCGATATGGAGCAGGTCTATACCCTCCCCGCACCGCTCGACCTGTCAGGGCTGTTCGCGCTCGGCGGCGTACGCCGACCAGACTTGCGGTACCAGCCGCACATTCCCGTCACGCACCCGATGTTCCGCACGAATTCACCGAGCGATAAGCCTGACACTTTCAGCGCAATCGCGAGGCGAGAGGTGCTTGTGCACCACCCCTATGAATCGTTTGCGACGAGTGTGCAAGCGTTCATCGAGCAAGCTGCGACGGATCCCGACGTGCTCGCGATCAAGCAGACCCTGTACCGCACCTCTGGCGACAGCCCCATCGTCGCGTCACTCATCAAGGCGGCCGAGGCAGGCAAGCAGGTGCTCGCGCTCGTCGAGGTGAAGGCTCGGTTCGACGAAGAGGCAAACATCACGTGGGCGCGCAAGCTCGAACAGGCCGGTGTGCACGTCGTATACGGGCTTGTCGGCCTGAAGACGCACTGCAAGCTCATCCAGGTGATCCGCGACGAGGGCGGTAGGCTCGCCCACTACTGCCACATCGGCACGGGCAACTACAATCCAAAGACCAGTCGAATCTACGAAGACTTCGGGCTCTTCACGTCGTCGCCGGAGATCGGCCGCGACGTCACCAAGCTCTTCAACGTGCTCTCGGGGTACGCGATCGAGACAGATTACGACCGCCTGCTCGTTGCGCCCTTGCAGTTGCGTAGCGGCCTGCTCGAGCGTATCGAGCGTGAGGCCGAGCACGCGCGAAACGGCCGTGCGAGCAAAATCCGTCTCAAGGCCAACTCGATGGTCGATGAAGACATCATCGATGCGCTCTATCGGGCAAGCCAGGCCGGTGTGCCGATCGAGGTCTGGGTACGTGGCATCTGCTCGATTCGCGCGGGGGTTCCTGGGCTCTCAGAGACCATCAGGGTGCGCTCGGTGCTCGGGAGATACCTCGAACACTCGCGCATCTACGCGTTCGACAATGACGGCAACCGCGAGATCTACATCGGAAGTGCCGACCTGATGCACCGCAACCTCGATCGCCGCATCGAGGTGCTCGTCAAGCTTTCTGAGCGCGAGCACTTCGCGCGTATCGACAAGTTCTTCGAGTTCGCATTCAGTGACGACGTGTCGTCATGGCGTATGCTCCCCGACGGCACATGGCACCGCAGCGTCGTAAGCGAAGAGGGTGAACCGCTTCCAGACCTGCAAGATCTGGTGATGGCCGATCGCACGAGGGCTCGGAGAAGGTAATCAGATGGCGAAGCGCGTGTTCGCAGCAGGCACAGTTCCCTGGCGGATCGTTACAGACGAAGCCGGCAAGTCGCAGCTCATGGTGCTGCTCATTCACCGCACGAAGCAGCGCGACGTGTCGTTCCCGAAGGGCAAGCTCGACCCGGGCGAGAGCATGCCCCAGGCTGCGGTCCGTGAGACACGTGAGGAGACGGGCCTCAAAGTGAAGCTTGGGGTGTGTCTCGGAACCATCAGTTACGAGCTGCCGGGCGGCGCCGAGAAGATCGTGCAGTATTGGGCAGTCAAAGTCACACCGAAAAAGGCGCTCGCGTCGACATTCAAACCAAACGGTGAGGTGCAGGCTCTCGAGTGGGTGCCCGCGAAAGATGCCCGTGAGCTCCTCACCTATGAGGCCGACCGCGAACTCTTTGACGTGTTCATGCGGCTCGCTGAACCGGGGCTCATCGATACCTTCTCGGTCACCCTGTTGCGGCATGCGAAAGCCGAGCCGCGCAACGAGTCGTTCCCGGTGGATCATCAGCGCCCGCTCACACCCGCGGGATTGCACCAGGCAGAGATGCTTGCCCCGATCCTCGCGTCGTTCGGACCGAAACGCATCTACTCGTCTACTGCTGATCGCTGCCTGAGCACGGTCGCACCGCTCGCACACCGACTGGGCAAAGGGGTGCGAGAGCGGGTGAGCTTGAGCCAGAGCTTCTGGGACGGCGGTGACCTCGCCGAAACGCGAAAGCTCATCGGCAAGATCGTGAAGCGCGGCAAGTCGGTTGTCGTGTGCAGTCATCGTCCCGTGCTCCCTGACCTCGCCCGCGAACTCGTGCTCGCGAGTGGCAGTCTTCCGGGCTCCTATCTCGATGAAGCTACTGCCCTACCGCCCGCGGGGTTCTCAGTGTTTCATTTCTCAAAGCAGCGTCCGGGGGCCGGCATCCTCGGTGTCGAGACTTATCCACTGAAGCACGGGGCGCCGCAGCATGAGGCGCCCCAGCACGGAAAGCCGCAGTCCGCAACATCGCAGACATCGTGACCGGAGCTCACTCGGAGAGCGCTGCTCCTTCGAACACCGCTCCATTCGGGGTTGTCGTGAACCCACGTTCCGCGCTTGGTCGCGGGGCCAGATCCGCAAAGAACGTTCTGCTCGCGCTCGAGCGCGCGGGCATCCCCACCCGCGTCATCACCGGCCGCGACGCGATCCACTGCCAAGCCCGGGTGCGAGAGGAGTGCCAAACCGGCGAGCTTCGCGGGCTCATTCTTGTCGGCGGTGACGGACTCGTCGGGCTCGTCATTCAGGTGCCTGAGGCGCGCGAGCTACCGATAGGCATCGTGCCTGCGGGAAGCGGCAATGACTTCGCCAGGCAGTTTGCGCTCAGCCATCGACCGGCCCGCGCGATCCCGCATATACTCGCCGCCGAATCACGGCCGAAGCGCGTGGACCTTGGAGTTGTTTCTTTGCCGGGAGGCCGCACACACTGGTTCGCTGGGGCACTCAGCGTAGGGTTCGACGCGGCCATCAACCGCAGGGCGAACGCCATCAGTCTGCCTCTCGGGCCACTGCGGTACCAGCTCGGGTTACTCGCTGAGCTCATACGGCTCAAATCGCGCCGGTTCACGGTCTCCGGTGATGTGGGCGAGCGCACGTTCACCGGTCTGCTCGCGACCGTAATGAACACGCGCGCAATCGGCGGCGGTATTCCGCTCGCACCGAGCGCTTCAGTGACTGACGGCGCGCTCAACTTCGTCGAGGTCACTCACGCAGGCAAGCTCAGGGTGCTGAGCGTGCTCGGCAGACTTGCGCGGGGCACGCACGAGGCGCTCCCTGAGGTGACCATCACGAAGGTGCAGCACGTGCGCATCGACGCAGATGCAGAACTCGCGTACTCCGACGGAGAGCCGGTAGGAACAGGCCCCTTCGACGTGAGCGTAGCGACGCGCGGGGTCCCCTGCCTAGCAGGCGAGGCGCGCTTGGACCTCACGGCCCCTATCGATCCTCCCCTGCCAAGCAGGCGAGGCGCACTCAGACCGAACGGGCTTACTCCTCAGTAATCAACCACTCCCGAAGCCCGTGCTCCGTAGCTCCCATCGAGTTCACGGTCGCACGCGTGCGCTCGAGCACGCCCGCATCGAACTCAGGCCACTGGCACACGCCCTGCGGCGCATCGGCCGCGACCGAGCACCACTTGTACCCACCGTTCTGGGTGTTTGTTGCGACCGTCCACGCGAGGTCGTTTGTCGTCCAGCTTCCATCTTCCTGCTTCGCGAACTGAATGCGAGACAGCAAGAACTCGTTGTTCACCTGGGTGTCGGCGGGCGCAGATTCGCTGATGAAGTTGCCGGTGCCGTACAGGATCCACTTGCCGCCGTACATCTCAAACGGCTGGATCGAGTGGGTGTGGTGGTCGTACATGAAGTCGAACTCGCCGCTGTCCATAAGAGCATGAGCATCAGCCGTTTGCTCGACGGTGGGTTCCGACCAGTACTCAGCACCGTTGTGCTGAATACCGATCACGAGGTCTGCCCCCATCTCGCGCGCCTTCTGAGCCTTTTCAATCGAGCGCTCGACGTCGAGGTCGAAGTCGACGCCGCTGAAGTCAACCTGCCAGGGGAACTCGCTGTAGTTGCCGTTGAGCCCGTACGTGGAGGTGATGATCGCGATCTTCACTCCGTTCGCTTCAACGATGAGGGGAATGTCACGCTCCCCTTCGGCTCGATACGTGCCGGTGTGTTGCAGCCCGACCGCGTCGAGCTTGTCGAGCGTGCGCACCAGCCCCTCGGTGCCCATGTCGACGCTGTGATTCGATGCGGTTGTCGCGACGTCGAATCCGATGGCCTTGGCTGCATCGGCAACCTCAGGCGGCGTGCTAAACAGCGGGAACCCGGCGTATGGCCCACCTGGCGCTGAAAGCGGGGTTTCTTGCTGATAGATCGCAAGGTCGCTCTTGTCGAGGTAGAGCTTCGCCCCTTCAAATAGCGGCATAAAGTCAAAGTTCTGTCCCGCCTCGTTCGTCGGGATCGCAAACGGAGACCACAGCCCCTGGTGGAAGAGAAAGTCGCCGGCGAATGCAACACTCACGCAGTGATCAGTCGGACACTCGGGGCCCACACCCGGCATTGGCTCGGGCTCTGGCTCGGGCTCAGGGGTCGGAGCAACGGGAGTCGGCTCTGGTGCGGGCTCTGGCTCCTCCGCACAACCAACTGCCCCGATGACCAGTGCAAGGCCCGCGACTCCAGCACCCATACCCCGTACGATCCGAAGTCTCCTATTTCGCATGTGTTAATTCTAGGCGGCTAGACGGTGCCGCCTATATTTCAGCGATGGGATCCGCATGCGTATCGAGCCGAAACGTCACAGCGAGTTCACCTCTCGTTCACCTCGAGGTGAATTCGTGGCCACTTCTGATCCTTAGCGTTGGGGGTGTTGGGTCACCATCCCATCACTTTCCTGAAGTTCAACATCATCAGAATGGACACGACACTCGTGAAGTTCTCACCCTCGATGAAGGTAGCGGTTGCCGCAGGCGCCGCCCTCCTCTTGCTCACCGGTTGCGCTGCGAACGAAGGCGCTCCGGCAACGGACGAAGCCCAGGCGTCCTCGCTCTCTGGCACCCTCGCCGGTGCTGGCGCGTCGTCACAGGACGCGGCGCAGCAGTCAGGCTGGATCGCTGGCTTCCAGACCGCGAATGCGGATGTCACCATCAACTACGACCCCTCGGGCTCGGGTGCCGGTCGCGAGTCACTCCAGCAGGGCGCTGTGGCGTTTGCGGGTTCTGACCGCGCGTTCAAGCTCGACGAGATCGAAGCCGGCCCGTTCGACGCTTGCTTGACAAACGACATCGTTGAGATCCCTGCGTACATCTCACCGATCGCGATCATCTTCAACGTCGAGGGCGTCTCAGACCTCAACCTTGATGCCGCGACCATGGCGAACATCTTCAATGGCTCGATCACGAACTGGAACGATGCCGCAATCGCATCGCTGAACCCAGACGCCTCACTCCCGGACCAGGCAATCGTTGCGGTGCACCGCTCGGATAAGTCGGGCACGACCGGCAACTTCACCGATTACCTCGCAGCAGCCGCCCCAGAGGCATGGACCGCAGGCTCGGTCGAGGAGTGGCCAGCTGAGATCAGCGGTGGCGAGGCAGCCCAGGGCACATCGGGCGTCGTCGAAGCCGTCAAGGGTGGCGTTGGCACCATCGGGTACGCAGACGCTTCGAAGGCCGAAGGCCTGAGCACCGTCAAGGTGAAGGTTGGCGAAGAGTTCGTCGCATACAGTCCTGAGGCGGCAGCAGCCATCGTCGACGCGTCACCCCTCGAAGAGGGCCGCAGCGCAGGTGACCTCGCGATCGAACTCGACCGCGCGAGCACCGCTCAAGGCGTCTACCCGATCGTACTCATCAGCTACCTCATCGGCTGCGAGCAGTACGCAGATGAGGCGAACGCCGAACTCGTCAAGGAATACTTCAGCTACATCGTGAGCGAAGAGGGTCAGAGGGCAGCTGAGACCGCGGCCGGCTCGGCTCCGATCTCCGACACACTCCGCGAGCAGGCTGTCGCAGCTGTCGAAATGATCAGCTAAACCAGCCGGGCCGGATCGCTTCGTTCTCACCTCAGAGGGAAGCGATCCGGCCTACTGGTGTTTCACCCATTCAACCAGATCCACCGGAAAGCACGCCAAGTGACCTCAGTTACCAACGAAACGCGCAGGGTTCAGAGCCACGGCGCTCGAGTGTTCTCTCGCACGGCCGTCGCATCGGGGAGCATGATCCTCGTCATTCTTGCTGCCGTCGCCGTATTTCTCATCGTGCAGAGCCTCCCCGCGCTCGTAGCAACCGATGAGACCGCGTCAATTCTTACGTCAAACTTCTGGGGCTACGTCGGTCCCCTCATCTTCGGAACCGTGTGGGCCGCGATCCTCGCGCTCGCAATTGCGCTGCCGCTGTCGATCGGCATCGCACTGTTCATATCGCACTACGCACCGCGCAAGCTCGCGCAGTCGCTCGGCTACCTCATCGACCTGCTCTCGGCGGTCCCCAGTGTGGTGTATGGCCTGTGGGGCATTCTGGTGCTCGCACCCGCACTTCGCCCGATCTATGTGTGGATCAATGAGTACCTCGGGTGGATCCCACTCTTCGGCGGCGTCGTCACGGGCACCGGCCGCACCATTCTCACCGCAGCAATCGTGCTCGCGGTCATGATCTTGCCCGTGATGACCGCGATCTCACGCGAGGTGTTCCTCCAGGCGCCGAAGCTTCACGAGGAAGCGGCGCTCGCTCTCGGCGCCACGAGGTGGGAGATGATCCGCATGTCGGTATTGCCCTTCGCTCGCCCAGGCATCGTGTCGGGCGCGATGCTCGGCCTCGGTCGAGCGCTCGGAGAGACCATGGCGGTCGCGATGGTGCTCTCGGCGACCGGGCAGGTCACGTTCAAGCTGCTCACGTCGGACAACCCGTCCACCATTGCCGCGAACATCGCACTGACATTCCCCGAGGCGTACGGCGAAAACGTGAACGTGCTCATCGCCACAGGTCTCATCCTCTTTATCGTCACCTTCATCGTGAACGCGGTAGCGCGGTGGATCGTGAGCCGTCAGAACGCGAAGGCTGGAGCGTAACCATGTCACTCACTGCAACCCAGAGCGCGACGACGAGACGCCGCAAGTTCACGGATCGCTTCGTGACCGTGCTCGTCGCGTGCGCATTTCTCGTCGCGCTTGTTCCGCTGATCTCACTCACCGCAACCGTGGTTGCCAACGGCGTGGCGCGCTTCGATGTCGAGTTCTTCAACTCGTCGATGCGCAACATCACCGGCGAGGGCGGCGGCGCGCTCCACGCGATGATCGGAACGCTGCTCATCACGCTCGCGGCAACCGTTATCTCGGTGCCCCTCGGACTCATGACCTCGATCTATCTCGTCGAGTACGGTCGCGGCCGACTCGCCCGCACCATTACGTTCCTCGTCGATGTGATGACCGGCATTCCCTCGATCGTCGCAGGCCTGTTCGCCTATGCGGCGTTTGTGCTCATCCTCGGCCCCGGGGTGCGAATGGGAATCGTCGGCGCCGTCTCACTCGCAGTCCTCATGATCCCGGTCGTGGTTCGCTCAAGCGAGGAGATGCTGCGATTGGTTCCCGATGAACTGCGCGAGGCGTCGTACGCACTGGGGGTGCCGAAGTGGCGGACCATCGTCAAGATCGTGCTCCCGACCGCGATGGCTGGGATCACCACCGGTGTCATGCTCGCGATCGCCCGAGTCATCGGCGAGACCGCGCCGCTGCTCATCACCGCAGGCTTCACGGCGAGCATGAACTACAACCTGTTCGCCGATCGCATGCAGTCACTGCCCGTGTTCGTGTACACCCAGTTCGCAAACCAGGGCAACCCAGCATTCGCGTTCGTCGAGCGCGCCTGGGCCGCAGCCCTCCTCCTCATCATCATCGTCATGGCGCTGAACCTCATCGCTCGCCTCATCGCGCGGAAGTTCTCACCGAAGTCCCGCTGAGCGCACGCCAGACCCGATCCACACCCCACAGAAAGCACCACATGTCGAAGCGCATCGAGGTATCGGACCTCAACGTTTACTACTCAAAGTTTCTCGCGGTCGAAGACGTCTCGCTCTCGATCGAGCCCCGCTCCGTGACCGCATTCATCGGCCCGTCGGGCTGCGGCAAGTCAACGTTCCTCCGCACGCTGAACCGCATGCACGAGACCATCGCGGGTGCTCGCGTCGAGGGGAAGGTGCTGCTCGACGGCGAGGACCTCTACGGCGCGGGCGTCGATCCCGTGCTCGTCCGTCGCCAGGTGGGCATGGTGTTTCAGCGCCCAAACCCCTTCCCCACCATGTCGATTCGCGACAACGTGCTCGCGGGCGTCAAGCTGAACGACCGCCGCATTTCGAAGAGCGACGCCGATGCACTTGTGGAGAAGTCGCTCCGGGGCGCAAATCTTTGGAACGAGGTGAAGGATCGGCTCGAGAAGCCGGGTGGAGGTCTTTCAGGCGGGCAGCAGCAGCGCCTGTGCATCGCCCGCGCTATCGCCGTTGAGCCAGAAGTCTTGCTCATGGACGAGCCCTGCTCAGCACTTGACCCGATCTCGACGCTCGCGATCGAGGATCTCATCGAGGAACTCAAGCAGCAGTACACGATCGTCATCGTGACCCACAACATGCAGCAGGCGTCGCGCGTCTCCGATCGCACCGCATTCTTCAACATTGCGGGCACCGGCAAGCCCGGCAAGCTCATCGAGTACAACGACACGACGACGATCTTCGGGTCGCCCTCAGTCCAGGCGACAGAAGACTACGTGTCAGGCCGCTTCGGCTAGGTGTGAGAAACCGAGCCGCAGTGACGCCTCTCGGCGGAAGGCCGCTCGAAGCGGCGAAAATTGGAGCCCGGGGTTACTGCGGCCCGGCGCCACCATTGTAACGCGCATGCCACGAAGTGGGGAGTCGGCGTGTCACCCGAGCGTGCCAGCGCGCCAGCGGGCTGCCCCCGCGTCGAGCTCCCTGGCAAGTGAGGCGTACCGCAGTGCTCGGGTGGTGAGTGCGCTGCCGTGCGCATTGTCGTGTGGATCGCGTTCGTCTGCAAGATCCGCCGCCCCCGCGGCCATGATGCGCGCGTACGACGCGGCGCGATCGAGTGCGTCCCCGAGGTCCCCGACGAAGGCGCCGCGCAGGATCGCATCGCAGAGCACCGCGATCGATTCTGGCGAGACCGGCTCCTGGGCTCCCGCGACGACGGGGTCGATGGTACCAATGCGCTGCGATCCACGGGCAAAGAGGTCTGCCGCACCCGCTGCGTCTGCGGCGACAATACGGCGCAGGAGGTACATTCGCCAGAGCACGCCTGCGAGCGTGTGGGTGCTTTCGCGCGACCACAGCTCGGCGATGTCGTTGATGCCCTCGCCCGACGCGACCTCGAGCACGCGAGCGACGATCTCCGGATCAGCAACCGCGCGCACCCGGTCGAGTAAGGCCCACGAGGTTTCCCCGGCAATACGATGCGAGGCACCGGGGTCGTCTGAGCCGATGATCCAATCGAACGAAGCGCTGGGCTGAAGTATGGGTTTCTGATGCTGTCGTGTCATACGAGGAGCTAGGTTACTCTCTGTCTCCGGGAAGCGTACCGCGGCGAAGTGCGAGCGCACCCCAGATGATTGATCCACCGATGAGCAGCGTTACCACGCCGGCGGCGAGCGCCGCGACCGTAAGCGCGACGGCGGGGAAGAACAGCGCGACGAGACCGAGCGCGACGACGAGCGCCGGGAGCACAATGAACATCGGCCGAATCACGGTGCGCATGCGGATCGAGATAAGCAGCCAGATGCCGCCGACCATGAGCATCATAAACGCGACGAAGCTCACGAGCAGGCGTACGGTGAACTCGGGGAACGCGAGGGCGAAGAGGCCGAGCACGATGAGGAGGACTCCGGCGGGAGTGCCAAGCGCACGCACGCGCGTACCCACGATCGCTGCGACGCCGTTTGCGATAAGCGCTGCGCCGACGAGGATTGCCATGATGCGGCTCGCAGCGAAAAAGGGCCACACGATAAGCGCCGCGCCGAGAAGCGCAACGATTGCCCCGATGAGCAGCATGACCCACCGAGGGCTGCCGCCACGCTTCGGAGCGCCGTTACGGGGCGTGTTCTGCGGGCCAGACGCCTCGGGAATGAGCTCCCAGGTCATCCGCATCTCCTCCCTGTCTGCTTGGACCACAAATGTGGATCACACTTGAGTTTCGCACCGCGCATCACGCGCGCGATTCACGGCAAGTGTATGCGGCTGAGGCTGTATGCCCGCTGTTTCTGAGCCGTCAGCGAACAGCGGGCGCTATCTGCTCGCATTCACCGGATTGGCCGCGCAACCTGCTTTGCAATACACGCGGGCACTCCCGCGAGCGACCCACGCTCGTCGGGATTGGGATCCACCTTCTCGCTCGCCACCGCACGGCGGAACGCGCCGGGTGACATCCCGACGAGCTCGGTGAAGCGGGTGGTGAAGGTGCCGAGCGAAGCGCATCCGACCTCGAGGCACACATCGGTGACGAGCATGTCGCCGCGTCTGAGTAGCGCCATGGCCCGCTCGATCCGCCGTGTCATGAGATACGCATACGGAGACTCACCATAGGCCTCTCGAAACTGGCGACTCAGGTGGCCCGCTGACATGTGCTCCGACCGAGCGAGTTCTTCGACATTGAGCGGCTTCGTATACTCACGATCGATGCGGTCGCGCACGCGACGGAGTCTCGACAGGTCGGCGAAGTGTTGTTTGGCGCGCTCTGCCTCTTTGGCTTTCGCCCACTCGGAGTGGCACATGTGAAAATGCTACGCCTGTACCTCTTGGATGCGCACCATGTTGCCAGCGGGGTCTCTGAATGCGCAGTCCCTCGTACCGTACGGTTGATCGGTCGGCTCTTGCATGATCTCGACGTTGTGGCCTTGCACGCGCTCGAACGTCTCGTCGAGGTTCGGGGCGGCGAGCATGATCCACCCATAGGTGCCCTTCGCCATCATCGCGGTGACGACCCGCTTCTCGTCATCGGTGATACCCGGGTCAGCAAAGGGCGGCGCGAGCAGAATGCAGGTTTCGGGCTGGTTTCTGGGTCCAACCGTGATCCATCGCATCTCGCCTTGCCCAACGTCGCTGCGCACCTCGAACTCGAGTGCGTCGCGATAGAAGGCGAGCGATGCTTCAGGGTCTATGTGTGGAAGAACTGTGGTGTGGATAGTGATATTCATGTGCACCACACTATGCGCGCGTCAGCGTCTTCGACTTCTTGAATTCTGATCAATTACACAACCGCGAGCCTCGCGCAACCCCCTTCTGGTACGTGGCGGGCTGATCCAAGCTGTATGCATCCAGCACCTTGATACGGAGGAATGAGAATGTCTCAACAGACACTGACGAACCCTGAGGAACTATTTCAGTACCAGCTTCGGAGTGCGCTCACAATGGAGGAGCACTCACTCGAGGCACTCGAAGAGTTGCACTCAGTGGCCCGCGACGCGAAGATCAAGAAGCTGTTCTCACACCACAAAGACGAAACCAAAGAGCAGATGTCGAACCTCGAGAAGGTGTTCAAGTTGCTCGACCGAGAGTCGACAACAGCCCCATCGCCCGCGACAACCGGTATCAAGAACCAGGCTGCGTCGCTCATCGAGAAGGCCGACCCGATGCTTCACGACCAGGTGGCTCTCATGAGTGCGCTTGGAAACGAACACTTCGAGATCTCTGCGTACGATGGGCTCATCTTGCAGGCCCGCTCGCTCCGCGCTCCGGAGATCGAGGAACTCCTTCAAGCGAACTTCGATCAAGAGCAGCACACGAGCGAGGAGCTCCACGCTGCGCTCGCCGACATGCTCCACCCACCCACAGATTGATGGATTGACTGGTCGACTTACCTATCGGCCGACTGATCGACTCGCAGATCGACGTACAGATTGGAGACACAATGAACGAGAAAAAACCCGAGGGTTACGGGAAAGAGCCCGAAGAGACACTCGATGAGCCGGTAATGGACGGCGCGACGGACCACTCAGATGACGATGTGGATCCGCGCAAGGGCGACGAAGACCCAGCGCTCATCCGCGACCTGGAGGAGCATGAGCCGACCGTGAATCCCTACGCTTAGGGATGTGCTCGCGGTAGGGATGTGCTCTTAGGTTACCTACCGCCAGCACATCCCTGCTCCGATGCCTAATACCCTGCGAGCAGATCAACCTCGTGCTGAATCGGTTTTCCTTCAAGCATCGACTTAAGATCAGAGATCCCGCTGTCGAGCATGACGTCCCGCACGAAGTAAGCGTTCGATCCCTGATCTCCCGATACGGTGACGTTCGGCAGCAAGTGGACTCCAAGCCGTGACGGGGTGCTGAAGTGTCGCCCAGGAGGCATCGCGTCTTCGTAGTCCCACCACACATCGGAGGCGAATGCCCCGAGTGTGCCCACTGTGAGCGCGTCGTAGACGGCCCGTTCGACGACCAAGTCCCCGCGAGCGATATTCACGACGCTTGCACCAGGATCCAGCGCAGCAAAGGCTTCCGCATTCATCATTCCGCGCGTGAGGTCTGTCGACGGTGCAGCGAGCACCACGACCGCTGCACCGCGCAGCGCGTCTGTGAACTCATCCTGGCCATACACGCTATCGGCGAGCGGCGTCGGGGTCGAAGGATTCCTGCGAACCACTCGAACATCCATCTCGAATGCGCGCGCGACCGCTGCTACCCGGGTGCCGATCTGACCGGCGCCAACGATGGTGATTGTTCGGCCGTGAAGCGCCTGCCCGACTCCTGCGTCCTTCCAATACGGCACAAAGCGCCCAGAGACGTGCTCTGTGTGCTTACGAACGGTCTGTTTCATGCACGCGAGCACGAGGGACCATGCGTGTTCGGCGATCGCCGGTTGATGCGCGTTTGGCACATTGGCGAGGCGAATCTCCCGATCCGCCATCATCTTGAGCGGCAACCGATCGCAGCCGGAATGCATCCAGGCAACAAAGCGCAGGCGCTGCGCGGCGTCAACGACCTCGGACGGGAGCGTCCAGGTGAGCACCGCGTCGGCATCGGCGATTCGCTCGAGGTACTCGCTCCGTTCGGCCCCGTAGGGAACGTCGAGATCGGGCGAATAGGTGAGCCCGTGAACGCTGACGTCGGGGCCGAGGCCCTCCCGCACGCGCTCGAGCTCAGGCGGGCTTGCGTGCCACCCCGCGAGTACATTCCAGGTCATTGAACAGGTTCCTTTCTAGTGGTTCCGCTCCCCACGACAGGGGCTCTCGTGAATGGCTGCTTAGGGAAAGGCGCGCCGAGCGGTTGAGCCATGCGCGAAAGCTACCATCGTGGTGAAGTCGTAGACGGGCAAACCCGTGCGCTGCTGTGTTTCGGCCGCATAGGCAGGCAGTGCCGCGCATTCAAAGAGGATGGCTCCGGCGCCCTCCGTCTTGAGCCTTACGGTCGCGGCAACGACTTCCTCGGAGATCGCGGCCCGGTCGAGGATGTCGCCGGGGCCGAACATGGTGTAGTTGAAGTTCGGGCTGTCTTCGAGTCCTGCGATGAGCAGCGGGTTACGCAGGTCAGGGAACTCGCGACGGATGAACCCCTCGGTCAGTGTCTGTTCACTGGCGGTCACGATGCCGATGGGCGTTGCTTCTCCGACAGCAGCCGCGATGACAGGTAGCTGCAGCAGGCTCGACATGAGAACCTGAGTTCGCGGAAGCGCTGCTGCGACTGACTTCTGATAGCGGATCATGAATCCGCAGTTGCTGGTGATGATAGCCACGCCCTCCTGGGCGAGCGACTGCGCCGCCGTCATCACCGCGCCTTCGAACGCGCGGTCGGCATCAGCCAATATCGCCGGCACGCTGAGCCCAGGCACCCGCTCGTACAGTGTGGGAACCCCGAAGGTGGCAGCGTGCCCGACATCACCGGGAATGAACGGTGAATCGAAGTCGAGAGACACCACGCCGATCTCATAACCGTACGTTCGTGCGCCGTCTCTGCGCCTGTAAACAGTCATTGTTTCCTCGCTCAAGCCCTCACTCGTTCGCTGCCAAATACCGAGAAGTAGTAGCAGAGGTATGCGGCGAGATTCGAGGTCTGATCATTGTGGTCGGTCATCGGGTTCACCTCTGTCACCGCAAAACCATCGGCATACGGCGCCAACGCCTTCACGAGTTCGATGCCCTCGCGGGAGGTGAGGCCACCAGGCTCGTGGGCCCCGGCGCCGGGGGCGTAAGCGGGATCGATGGTGTCGATATCGAAACTGAAGAACAGGTGGTCGGCCGGCCGCACCCGGTCGAGGATCCGATCCACCGCTGCCTCGACCCCGATCTTCGAGAACTCCAAAGCGGTAATCTGAGCCGGTCCCTCGCTTTGGATGAATTGCAAGGAGGACGGGAAATTGAAGTGCCTAAGGCCCAATTGAATCGTGTGCCGGTGGTCCACCCGCTCCAGCTCAAGAGAGCGCCTCATTCCGCTCGATTGGCTGTGCGTGCCCTGCTGGCGATTGTGGTCCATAAGATCGAGATGCGCATCGAAGTGTATGACTGCCACTGACCCGTCGACAGCGTCGTGAAGCCCCTTCACGCCCGCATACAGGAGGCAGTCATCGCCGCCAAGCAGGATCGGTACTCGCCCGTTCTGCACCGTCTCGGTGACCGCCGAGGAGGCCGCCTCAAGGGTGGCCATGAGGTCGTGCGCCACGATATCGACGTCGGGCAGATCTATGCGCAAGTCGGGGGCCGGCTTGAGGTCTCCGGTCTCGATCGAATACACCATGCCTCCCTCGTCACGCATAGTGATCCATCCCAGTGCTTCCCGAATTTTTGCGGGTGCGTAGCGGGAGCCGGGCCAACCAAGCGTCGCGGCTCCGTCGTAGGGTACGGAAACAAGGTCGAAGGATCGAGCTGTGCGGGATTCAGTGTTCATCTGGTCTCCTCTTGATTCTTATCCGGAGCCTGGCCGGGGGTGTGAGTGTCATTACGAGTGCGTAGGGAGCCGAGGTAGAGGTCGATGACGCGCTCATCGTGGAGCAAGTCTCGACCTGTCCCGGTGAGAGCGATCCGCCCCTGTTCCAGCACGTAAGCGCGGTCACTGATTGCGAGGCACTCGCGGGCGTTCTGCTCGACAATGAAAACGCCGATTCCAGATTCCGCAATCTTTTGTACCTGTTCGAATGCGATTTCCTGGGCCGACGGTGAGAGCCCCGCAGAGGGTTCGTCGAGCAACAAGAGGCTTGGGGCCCCGACCAGCGATCGGGCCATTGCGACAGACTGGCGCTGCCCGCCAGACAGTGATCCGGCGAGACGTTGAAGCATCGGCTTCAAGGTCTCGAATCTTTCGAGTACCTCTGCGAGACGATCGTCTGTCTTCTGCGGATCGATGTAGCCGCCAAGACGCAGATTCTCGAGCACCGTGAGATTTGGAAAGACGTTGCTCGACTGCGGAACGTAGCCAATGCCGTGTTCGACGCGCTGATACATCTGCAATCGCTCGATTGGCTCATCGTTCAGACGTATCGATCCTTCCGACACCGTGACGTCGCCCGCGACTGCCTTCAAGAGCGTTGACTTCCCCGCCCCGTTGGCGCCAATGATCGCGACGATCTCTCCCGGATGAACCTCAGCAGAAACGCCGTTGAGGATGGGATTCCCCGGCTGGTAGCCGGCAGTGATTCCGTCGATTACCAGCCTGGGTGGCTCTGTAGTGGATCGAGGAGTGCTCGGCGAGGTCAGCGCAGTCCCTCCGTTGTTCTTGCCCAGGTACGCCTCGACAACGGCAGGTGAGGATGCGACGTCGGCGGGTGTTCCGTCGGCAATCACAGCTCCGCCACCCATGCACACGACGTAATCGCTGAGGTTCATGATCGCGTCCATGTCGTGTTCGATAAACAGGATCGTGAGACCCTCGTCCCGAAGCTCCACAAGGTGCTGCATCACAGTCTCTCGTAAAGCCTGATTCACGCCGGCCAGCGGTTCGTCAAGCATGAGCAGCCTGGGTTCGAGCATGAGCGATCTCGCGATCTCGAGTAGGCGCCGTTGACCTCCTGAGAGGCCAGCCGCATCATCATGCCGCTTCTCGTACAGCTTGACTCTCGAGAGGAGCGCCTCGGCGCGCTCGACATTCGAGCGCTCCTGCTTCTTCCAGATGCTCTTGATCCCAGCGAGGGAGAGCTGTTCACCTTTTTGGGCGGGAGCTGCGAGCAACAGGTTCTCGAGCACACTCATGCCGGGAACCAGGCGAGTGAGTTGAAAGCTCCGCACGAGTCCGGCTCTCGCGATGCGATGGCCTGACCAGCCCGAAATATCTTGCCCCTCGAACTGCCACGTGCCCGAATCCGCGGGTTCGAAACCCGTGAGGATATTGAACAGCGTCGACTTGCCGGCTCCGTTCGGCCCAATGAGGCCGGTGAGCTTACCGGTGGGAACAGAGAACTCGTCGATGTTCACGGCCTGCACACCGCCGAAGGAACGACTGACTGAGTGTGCCGACAGGATCCGATCGGAATGCGTAGTGCTCATACCTTCACGCTCACTTTCCTCAAGGGGGCCCCGGAATTAATGAAGAGTCCATTGGGGCGGAAGATGATCGCGAGAATCAGTACGATTCCGACGAGAATGTATCGCGTCGCACCTGCCTGGCCCTGACCGAACCAACCACCACTCGCCGCGGACACCTCCGCAAGCTGGCGGAGCACGCTGTCGGTCATGGCGATGATCAGCCAGAACACAGCGGCACCCAGTATCGGAGTGAAGACGCGTGCCCTGCCGCCCAAAATCACGATGGCGAACAGCAGGAAGGTGATCGTCGACGCAAAGTTGTCAGGGTTGACGTTCTGCTGGTCGACCGCGAGTATCACTCCCGCAATCGCACCGATCAGCCCGCCAATGAGCATGACCTGGATCTTGATAAGGAAGGTGTTCTTGCCGAAACTCGTGACCAGTGACTCGTCTTCGCGAACCCCCGCGAGCTGCCTGCCCCACGGGCCACGGAGAATCAACCAGAGCCCGAGTGCGATGAGTGCAAGGATCGCCCAGGAAACAACGAGCAACCAGAGGGTGCGCCCGCTCACGATGATGAACCCAAGCGCATACTGCGACGCGCCGAACGGATTCAACGCATAGAACTCGTCAGCAAACCGTTGCAGGCCATAGACACCACCTGTCAGTGGTTTCGCCCAGCTCGAACGAAGCACGAGCCGCAAAATCTCAGCCGCAGCGATTGTGGTCATGGCAAGGTAGTCCGCGCGCAGACGCACCGTGGGGAGCGCGACAATGAGCGAGAACAGCCCCGAAGCCATGAGTGCCACCAGCAGGCCGAGCCAAAACCCGCCCCCGAGGCTCACCGTGATCGCGAGACCGTATGCGCCCGAAGCCATGCTCCCCGCAAAGCCGAGATTGATGAGCCCCGCAAATCCGAACTGAAGATTCAGACCGAGCGCCGCGATCGCATACGCGACACAGGTCGGAGCGAGTACCGCGCGCATTCCGTCGAGGAGAATGCTCATGCCATCCATAGCGAGGCCTCCCGATTATTCGCGAGGCCGAGTGAGACGTTAGGTTTCGTCATCCGATTCGCTCCCTTCGACCGAAGAGGCCCTGCGGGCGGAGGAGCAAGATCAACACGAGCACCGCGAGCGCCGTCACGTATTTGAGCTCTGCGGGAATCCAGAGCGTGCTTGCCTGAGTGACGATGCCAATAAGCACGCTACCGATGACCGCGCCGAGCACGGTGCCGAGTCCGCCGACAGTGACACCCGCCATCACGAGGAGAAGCACCTGATTTCCCATGTCCCAGCGCACCTGCTCGACAAGACCGAGAAGTGTGCCTCCGAGTGCCGCGAGCGCGGAGCCGATAGCCCAAACGAGAATCAGCTGCCGACCCGTTGCGATGCCAGTTGCTGAGGCGAGGGTAGGGTCGTCTGCCACTGCACGGATCGCTTGACCCGCGCGTGTTCGCTTGAGGAATAGCGCGAGCAGGCCGAGAGCGACGAGTGAGACCACGATCGATGCGAGCGCTTTCGGGGTGACACTCACTCCGCCAAAGTTCAGTGGATCCTGCACAGCGAACTCCGTATACGAGCGACTCGATCCGCCCATGAGCGCGAGAAAGAGGTTGCGCAGGGCGATGCCGAGCCCGATCGCCACCACAAGCGTGCTGATGGTGTCGACCTTTCTCGCGCGCAAGGGTTTCCAGAGCAGTTTCTCGCTCACAATGCCGAACAGCGCACCCACCACGACCGCGATCCCGATTGCGGGGATTACCGGCATACCGACGCTCGCGTTGAGTGCAAGTGCGACGCCCGCACCGAGGGTTGCAAACTCGCCCTGAGCGAAGTTGAAGATGCCGGTGGTCGAGAAGATGAGGGAGAGTCCGACGCCGATGAGTGCGAGCACGAGGCCGAGGCGCAGCCCGTCAACGACACTCTGCAGCATCGGAGTGGTGCCCCGAGTGAGCGCACCGGCGATCAGCACGACTATCACGACAGCGGTGACAACGATGATCCTCTTTCTTGCTGCTTTCCCTCGCTTGCTGGGGGCCTCCTTGGCCCCCAGCGCGAGCACCTTTGTTTGAGAGGAGAGCGACATTAACTCTGCGGCTCGCGAACAGTGTCAACGGTTTCGGTGGTGCCGTCGTTCTTCATCACGAGCACGTCGTACAGTCCGGTTGTCGGCTCCCCAGCTTCGCTGAGGAGGAGGGGTCCGGCAGCACCGACGTACTGCACGTCGTCGCCAGCAGCGATCTTCTCCTTGCAATCAGCGAAGCTGTTGCATTCCTCGCTGCCATTGGTGAGCGGGATCATTTCCTTGATGAAATCATCGGGGGCGGTCGATCCGGCCTTTTCCATGGCCAGCGCACTCAGGATCGCGCAGTCATAGAAGTAGGGGGTGAATGCCGTCGTCTTCAGATCTGAGCTTTCCTCGAGGAGGCGGTCGGAGAACGAAGACCCTTCCCCAGATGACGCCTGGGTGAAGGTCATTCCCTCGAGTACTGCGGGGTTCTGGGGGTCGACCGCCTCAGCAAGGCTCGCAATAGGCAACGCATCGGTGCCGTAGAGCTTCACGTCGTTCGGGCCGGCCCCTGCCTGCAAGAACCCCTGCAAGATTTTTGCACCCTCATCGAATGAGAACATCACAATGGCATCGGGTCCGGAAGCTACAACCTCTCGAACCTCCGTATCGAGATTTGAGGAATCGGGTGCGTAGTCGACGCGGGTGGTCACATTGAGGCCGAGATCGGTGATGGCTTGTTCGGTGGAATCAGCGATGCCGGTCGCGTAGGAGTCACTGCGAGAGATGATTGCCACATTCTTACCACCGTCATCGGCGATTCGCTGCGCAAGTACCGCACCCTGCAATACATCGGAAGGCACGGTGCGGAAGTAGCGACCGTCATCGGGGTAGTCGGTGAGTTCTGGGGTGGTGTTCATTCCCGAGCACTGCATAGTTCCAGAGCCTGTGATCTTGTCGATGACCGAGAGCGAAATCGACGACGAGCCCGCTCCGATGATGACCGGCACGCCCTCCGCGAGGAGACGATCAACCGCCTGACCGGCCACCGCGGGGTCGCCGGCCTCGTCTCCGCCACTCAGGTCTAACTGCTGGTTGAGAATGCCCCCTGCATCATTGATATCTTTCTTGGCGAGTTCGAGGGCGGCAATCTGCGGTGCCCCGAGACTCGCGATCGGACCGGTCTGTGGCAGAAGCCAGCCGAAGGTGACGCCGTCGCCTTCCGTGTCTCCACCTGTCTGCGGGTCGACTGCGCAGCCCGAGAGCGCAAGCGCGCCTGCTAGGGCGACAATCGTAAACTGCCGAGTGTGTTTCGTCATTGAAGTGTGCCTCCTGGTCAGCGGCCGGAACGATGGAATATGTCTACCGTCGCATTTAACCGTAGGGGATCTGGCCTCGCGAAGATATATACAGATATGCTAGATGGTGGAAATGAAAGCACGTTTTTGTATACTCTGGTGGTGTGAAAGTCACGGTTCGCTCTCTGCTTGAGATCCCGAATACCGGTCTCAGCCTGCTCTCCGGAGCTACAGGTCTCGATACCGAAGTGCGTTGGGTACACGTGAGCGACGTGCGCGATCCGACTCCCTGGCTGCAGGGAGGAGAGTTTGTACTCACCACAGCCGTGCGACTTGTTTCGATTGAGTTGATGGTCGAGTTCGTCAAGAAGCTGCATGCGCACGGTATCGCGGGCATCGGATTCGGTACTGGCGATGAGTCTTGGATGCACGCTGAAGTTCCGCGTGAGATGCGCGAGGTGGCCGAGGACCTCGGAATGCCGCTTATCGAAGTACCGTTCGACACCCCATTTATTGTGATTGCAGAGTTTGTTGCTGCCCAGCAAGCGGCAGAGAGCTTCCGCGTCACCCAGCTCGCCTATCGCGCGCAGCAGGAACTCACCCAGATTGCGCTTTCAGGTGCCGCGATAGGAGGTCTCGTCGCTCGAATTGCAGAGTTGACGGGCGGTTGGGCGAGTGTCATCTCACCAAACGGGCGGGTCCTCGAAGTGTTCCCGAAGGCTTCAGCGCAGATCGCCATGGGATTCCTCGCTGACCTCGAACGGGTTCGCGAGACCGGCACAGTGTTGTCCATCACCGATGAGAGTGGCGGGCACGTTTCGATCCACCCACTGGGTGCGCCCGGTCGAGTGCGCGGCATGCTCATGCTTGGCCAAAAAACAACTCCCGGAGCGTTTGAGCGGATGATTGCCGCAAGCGCCGAATCGCTTCTCTCGTTCGTACTGGAACAGTTGTTGAGCCTTTCTCCCCAGCGAATGGCCGCGGCGAATTTGCTCGGCGACACCCTTCTCGACCCGAAGACCCCACGCGAGCGCTTTCTGCATGCGGCCGCGGGCCTCGGCCTCAGCCCAAGCATGAACCTCACCCTCGCGAGGCTCTGGGCGCCGAATGCAGAGCCTGAGCCGATCATGCGAATTCTTCACGACGTATTCTCACCGAGGAGCGAGACGAGTGTCATCGTCCAGGACCGAGGAGCGCCCGGCACCTATACGCTCATCACTGCGAGCGGTCAGGCAAGCAACGACGAGTTCGAGCGTCTCTCTGAGCACTTCGGCGAAACCGCTATCCGGGTCGGGGTGAGCGAACCCACGACACTTTCACGCATACACCTCGCATACAATCAAGCATCGCTCGCGCTCTCGCACGCGCAGCGCGAGCGGGAAACGCCCGTCGTACACTTTCACGAGTTGCAGTACTACGATCGCATCGCAGGGCTCGCTCCCCCAGGCACCGTCTCTACATTCGTCGCGACTGCACTCTCACCACTTGAGCGCCTAGAACCAAGCGGCAGGTCAGATGAACTCGTCGAAACGCTACGCGCCTTCCTCGATCACCACGGCCGCTGGGATCCTGCCGCACGGCAACTGGGCGTGCATCGACAGACCTTGATTAAGCGGATCGCACGAATTGAACGGTACCTCGATGTGGATCTGGAGTCGGCGGATATTCGAATGGGCTTGTGGTTTGCGCTCGCTGCGAGAGCGGCTGAGCGTCCATCACCGTAGGCGTCTCACCGATCGTCGCCTGAGCGACCACTCGGAACGTCGCAAGCTCCGGATCTGCTGCTCCACGCACGTACCCCGAGGGCAAGGCCGCAGTGCGCCTCAAGAAGTCGATGACTTCAGTGTTGAGGATCTCACCAGGGAGCACATTTGGAACACCCGGCGGATAGGCCGCGAGCGAGTCAGCCGAGACACGGCCGACTGCCTGGTCATACGGCACCGACTCAAAGGGCGCGAAGAAAGCCACATCCGGAGTCATCGCGGGCTCGCAACGCGTCGGGAGCGCGATTGGCCGTTCCGATTCAACATCAGCCATCGGTAGCGCCTGCAGGGCTCCCCAGAATCGGGTGACATCTGCGGGTGAGGTCGCGCCGACGAGCACTAACAGCGCGGAAGGCGTGGAAAGTTCGCAGTAAATTCGGTGGTCTCTGATCAGCAGGTGCTGCGCCTCACTTCCGGTGATCCCTGCACCACGCGTATCAATAGCAATCTTGAACGGGTCGATAGCGACGACATCGGGTGAGGCAAGAATGTCCGGCGTCGCATCGCGGAACCGTCTATCCTCGCGCACAAGCGACCGCATTGCATTCGCGCTTTCAAGTGCTTGTTCGACAATGTCGGGGCGAGTGACGATGAAACGCCGAGCTTCGTCTATCGACGCGAGCAGGAGGGCGCTCGAACTCGTCGATTGGTACGAACGAACCACGCGGTCTACCAGTGTTTCAATCTGCTTCGCGTGTTCGCCGTGCCCAAGGTGCAGCACCGCTGACTGGGTCAGTGCCCCGGAGCCTTTATGGACGCTTGAGACAACAAGATCAGCCCCCAGCCTGACTGCGTTGACGGGAAGGCTCGGGTGCAATCCGAAATGTGAGCCCCAGGCCTCGTCGACGATGAGTGGCACGCCGTGAGCGTGCGCTACCTCGGCTATCGTCTCGATGTCGGCGATCGCGCCAAAATAACTTGGAGAGACGATATACACAGCTGCACTTCGCGGGTTCGCAGTGAGCGCAGCATCAACCTGCTCGGCTGTGACACCGTGCAAGGCTCCGAGCCCCAGATCGACAGCACCGTGCACGAAATTTGGAATCAAGCCGAGCCTCGTGAGCCCGTCGATCACGCTCGAGTGAACGCTTCTCTGCACGACAAGTTCCGGCCCCAAGCTGCGCACTACAGTTGTTGCAATGTGATTGCCACCGGAGGAACCGTTGGTGAGGAACCATGTGCGGCTCGCCCCCCAAGCCTCCGCGGCGAGCGCCTCCGCACGCATGATGGGAGTGACACGCCCCGGGGTGATGAGGCGCCATCCGACCTGGTCAACACCGCTAAACAGCATCGGAAAGTCGATTTTCATCGCCTCCTCACCAACGAGATCTGCCACGCCAGGTGCATGCTCGGGGCGGCCCTGATGAGCGGGGACATGCAGCCGCTGCCAGTCATGCTGTGCAAGCGAACGTAGCGCATCGGCGTAGGGAGCCTCAAACTGATGGGGAGCGAACATGATCCTCACATTAGAACCCAATCCCCTACAGCGATATATCAGAATTTCATCCCAAGTGGCATATCATCTATGTCATGCTCAACTTGCAGCAGTTCCGAGTCCTGCTCGCGATTCGCGAGCAGGGAAGTCTCACGAAAGCAGCCGAGTCGCTCCGCTACGGAGTGCCCACGGTGACACACCATCTGCGTATCCTCGAGGCGCACCTTGGCGCACGCCTGGTGGATCGAGCGCGCGCAGGAGCACGACTGACGCCTCTTGGCGAGTCCTTCGCGAATGATGCGCAACTCGTGCTTGAGCACATCGACCGTGCCGAGCGGGCGGTCGCGGAGCAGCGCGACGCTGGAATGGCCACCCTGCGAGTCGGCACATTCTCGTCTATGGGGTCCCGACTCCTCCCCGCGGCGATCGCTGCCCTGCAGTCGCGGAGTCCTGTGCGAGTCGAGGTGATCGAGGCCGAGCCGACCGAGGTGGTGCGTATGCTTCGTAATGACGAGATCCATGCCGGTCTGATCTACGACACCTCGACCGAGCCTGCGTTCACCGCAGAGGATCTTTCGCTCGAACCGCTACTCTCAGAGCCGTATCAAATAATGCTCGCGGCCGACAGTCCCTGGGCTGCGCAATCGGAATTGGATTTCGCGGAGCTCAGCGAGATTGCGTGGGTGTACAGCAGAAACGGCAATGAGGCGCCAGACCGAGTACTTCGCCGAGTTTCACTTGCGCTCGGTGGCGAAGTTCACGAACTCATGAGGACAGACGATCTGTACATGATCCACGGGCTCGTCTCCGAGGGTCTGGGTTTCGCACTCGCCACCGCGGCCGCAGTCGACAAGGACTTCGACGTAGTCCTCCGCCCCGCGAAACAAGATTTGGGAGAGCGCAGAGTCTCATATGCGACGCGAAGCGGGAAGGTGCCGAGTGCGGTGCGATGGTTGGGAGACAATCTGCGCGTTCGAGCTCGGGATCGCGCAATGGAGAGCCCCACCGCCTAGACAGCACGCGGCGATTGCCGCCAGCGCATAGCGCTTGTTCTTCGAAACGCCAACCCCCTGGGGGTCGGATGAGGTACGACGTTAGCGTGCTGGCATGTTCACGAAACCAATCAGAATTTCTTGTATGGCTGTGCTCGCGGTAAGTGCGTTCACGCTCGTCGGCTGCGCCAACGGCGAGGATACTCAAGTCGACTCGCCGACAACGCAGGAACCTGCCCCGGACACGAACAGCGGAGACATGAGTAACGATGCTGAGGGATGCTCCGTGCATCTCTTCGATGATGATCATTTTGACGAGTCTGACGACAACTTCGTGTTGACAGAAGCCGGAAAGTACGAGGATCTCTCGAACCTGCCCGGGGCAAACAAGGACTGGACAGACGAAGCAGACAGTATCCGGGTCGGAGCAGATGCTACGGTCACGATCTGGGCGGATCCCAACTTCCAAGGGCAGTCCGTCACGCTCGATCCCGGCAGTGAACATCCGAGCCTGGATTCTGAACCATCTTCTCTTGAGATGACCTGCTGACCGCTCTTCTCGCGCAGTGCCCTACCCCGCGCTTCGCTCCGTGGGCTGGTGCCGTGTGCGCCACGGGCCACGGCTCACGGGTCACGGTTGGGGCATCATGTCAAGAACGACCTAAAGTGATGAAAGCTCTCTAAGAAAGCGTTCACTAGCCATCTCAGTTGTCACCTGTTCCTGCACCAGACCCAGGCTTACGCCTTCCGCTAATCTAGCTGCGCCCTATTAGCCCAGCTAGTCTCCGCCGCTGCTATCTGCTAGCCTCCTCGGTTGGGTACCTCCTTTATCTAATCGCTATCGATTGGCCATGATCAATGAAGATGTTTAAGACGCTGCTTGCCTCGATCGTCCTCGTTACTTTGTCGACGCTCGCTCTGGCTGTCCCAGCACAAGCAGCCGATTTGAATATCGACTACACCCTGACGACCGCTAGCAGCAGCGGGTTGAGCCCGGCAGATGATTGCTCGCCGTGGCCCGGAAACTACTTTTACGAGGCTCGGGAGATTCACGTCACACAGACTGGTAGCTACTCGCTGACCAGCTATCCGGGTTCCAATGGTTACAGCTATGTCGTGCTCTATTCGCAACCGTTCGACCCTGCCAACCCGGATGCAGGATGCCTGGCGACATCCGGCGGGACCACTTATAACACGGCTACGCTTGACGCAGACACCTCCTATTGGGTCTACCTATCAACCGTTGTGGCTGGCGTGGTGGGCACCTATCAAGGCACCATTTCGGGGCCTGGCAACATTGTCTTTGGTGCCATCACTACAACTTCACTGAGTGTCAATCCGGCCAGTGTCACGGTCGGGGACTCAGTCGCTCTAGTCGCGGCAGTGGCTGGGACGAGCCCCACCGGCACTGTCGATTTCTTCCACGGAACCGATCTGATCGGCTCTGCCACGGTGAGCGCGGGGGAGGCAACCCTCTCGTATTCGCCGTCCACGAGCGGGAATCAAGACCTGACAGCCCGCTATAACGGCGACGCCGCCAATGCGGTGTCTGTCTCTGAAGCAACAACTCTCACGGTCAACGCTGTTCCACACCCGACGCCACAACCAACTCCGACACCGAAGCCAGCTCTGGATACCAAGTCAATTCAGGCGCCGACACCCCCAGTATCCGTGGAGACCGCCGCACGGTAAATGCATAATTGCGTGGAGCTCTCAGCGCTTCGCAAGCTCGTCGAAGAACAGAACGCTCCTTTAGAGATCTATGGAGGAAAACTGCTCTAACTCGCTGGTGCGAAGATTCATCTCGGATCTTCTCCCCTGTCAGTGCGAGAACGGCACGAGCTTTCTCGAACGCTGCAAAGTCTCGATAATGGTCATGGTGTTCCTCCTTCCCGCCCCACAGGGCGCGTGATTGGTGAGGATCGCCAAAGCGACCTCCTAACTGTGAAGCTCACACACTGATGGGCTATGGTCAGGGAGGGCGCATACGCCCGGAAATGAGGACACAGAGATGTCCAAAGACAAAGGCCAGAAGGCCATCAAGAAACCCGCAGCATCAACCGCGAAAGAGAAGAAGGCGGCGAAGCGGATCAAAAACCAGGAAGCAGCCACACTGCTCAGCAACCGCAAGTGAATATATGCCGGGGCACTCCACCTATTGGTGTAGTGTCTATCGGAGGGGCACAGGAAGTTGCGTTTCTGCCGAGCAATCTCGGACCGACTTGAAAGCTCAACCAGACGGTTGGACAGTATTTGAATCACCGCCCCTCACGCGTATGGCTGATGCGAGCTCACGCGTACCGCCAACAAGCATCACTTGCGCATGGGAATCCCCGTGCGGATATTGATCATTCGTGATCCCAGACAATTAAGGAACGACGTCATGGCCACAGGCACCGTCAAATGGTTCAACGCCGACAAGGGCTTCGGTTTCATCTCACCCGACGATGGCACCGCGGACCTGTTTGCGCACTTCAGCGCGATCAACAGTGGCGGCTTCCGCAGCCTCGAAGAGAACCAGAAGGTTAGCTTCGACGCGGAACGCGGCCCGAAGGGCATGCAGGCTGCGAATATTCTCGTACTGTAACTGCTGAACTCAGCAAGGGCGGGACTGTCAGATTTCTGACTACCCCGCCCTTTGCTTTCCCGAGTAATCAAGTGAGGGGCCAGCATTAGGCCAGCCCCACGTTTGCCCCACGCCGACCTGCGGATGAGTGGAGCAACAAAAGATGCCCGACCAGAATATACGCCCTGACCAGGTATTTTGATAGTTCGTGACGGTGCCCCCAGCAGGGATCGAACCTGCGACCTGCGGATTAAAAGTCCGTAGCTCTACCGCTGAGCTATAGGGGCCAACCCCAGTAGCTTACCGAATCTCCTGCGCCAAGAAAACTTGGGCCACATTCTCTCAAGCAACCCGGCGGTGAAGGCGCACACCTATTCCGGAATCGCTCTGCCAAACTATCCGACCCCCGACCATTGTGAGGTCTGCCTCGACCTCGTGCAGGCGAGCCACTTCCACCTCTCGTGGATCGCGCTCGTACACCGCAAGGTCGGCAGCATAGCCCGGATGCAGCTTTCCAATGACCTGATCCAGCCCCGCAGCCTCGGCCGCGAACGTGGTGTAGGTGCGCACCGCCTCCCGCATCGACACCCGCTCGTACTCGGCCACTGGCACTCCCTGCGCGTTCTTGCGCTCGAGCATCAGCTGGATACCGAACCATGGGCTCGGCGCGAGCGCAATTGAACCGAGCGTGTCGGAGTTTCCGGGAGGGCGCATCCCCGCATCGATGAGCGTGCGAAACGCGTACAGCCCGGTACCGTCGTCGGTCGCGATGAAGCTCGCAGTGGGAACGGGAATCACGTCGAGCTCAGCGAGTCGGTCGAGTACGGTGCGAGACAGCTCGAGGTTCGCGGCGTGCTCGAGCCTCATCGGCAGCTTCGGCTTCCCCGCCCGACGCTGAGCCTGATCAACCGCCTCAAGCATCATTTCCTGCGCGAGATCCCCGATCGCATGCACGAGCACCTGAGCATCGTGCTGAATCGCCCAGATCATCTCTTCGCGCAAGGCCCCGAGCGTGCGCGTCACGGCGCCCCACTGCCTGGGCTTCCGATTGAAGAACTTTGAATCGAATGCCTGCTCGTTATCACCGTCGAGCATGATCTTCACACCACCCGTTGCGATGAGGTCGGAGTCAACCTGATCGCCGAAGTCGCTCGCCCGCCAGTCCTCCATCCTCGGTACGGAGGAAATTCCTGCATTGTTAATGAACGGCGTGAGCGTAATCCGGGTGGGAAGCTCATCGCGCTCTGCCAATCGCATGAAGGCGTCGACGCCTTGGAATGAGATCGGGATTTCGTAGATGGTGGTGATCCCCCGCCTTGCAAACGACTCCCGTAACTCCGTGCTGATGAACTGTTCGAGTGTCGCATCGGGAAACTCCCCGACGGGGAATAGATGCAGCGCTTCCTCAACGAGTCCGGTGGGCGCGCCATGATCATCGACGTGGATCACCACACCGGCTCCGACCGTCGGGGCGCTGCGATCGAGCCCCGCGAGCTGAAGGGCCAGAGAGTTCGCCTGGAGTCTATGAGCGCTCTCCCGAATAAGCACGGGTGTCTCAGGCGCGGCCAGGTCGAGTTGCTCGCGGCTCGGAAGCGGTTGTAAGAACGTGCCTTGCGCGAGCACCCACTCCCCAGACTGCCTACTGCATGCGGCCTCCGCGATCTTCTCGCTTGCATCCTCGGTGGAGAGCCCCCGCACGTCGAGCCAGAGGTTTCGGGAGATTGCCGTTCCCTCTACGTGGGTGTGCGCGTCAATGAACCCGGGCAGCACGGTCGCGCCATCAAGGTCGATCTCGAGGGGTGTGGATCCTGAAGCCCGCAGCTCCTCAGCACGGTCGCGGAGTGCGTCGGTGTCGCCGACCGCTGTCACTACTCCGCCGGTGATGAGTATCGCGGGAGACCAGTCGCTCGTTTCCGCGTCAGCATAGATCCGACCGCCGTGCAGCAGCACATCGGCCCCACGGAGTGGTGTCGTACCGAACGATGCCATCTTCTTCAACTCCTCGTCACAGGTTTCGGTGTCAGACGAGCCGGTGCCCGTCGATCCATGTTTGGAGAACTCGAGCGTTCGCCGGATCCACACCGTCTTCAAGCACATCTCGGTCAAGCACGACCAGATCAGCCAAGAACCCGGGCGCGATTCGGCCCGTGGTGTGCCCCCGACCGTTCACATAGGCGGATCCCGCCGTGTACGCCGTGAGCACGGACGCGACATCGAGACGATCGAGTTCGTCCGCTCGCGAGTCTCCGTCTCGAGTGGTTCTCGAGCTCGCCACCCCAATCGCGTCGAGCGGATTCGCTGACGACACGGGCCAATCACTCCCCGCCGCAAGCCCAGCTCCTGACATGAGGAGACGCGCGAAGGCGTACTCGCGACGATGCGGGTCATGACTCAGTTGGGACGGTTGCAGCATCTCGTGA